>NZ_NWQG01000006.1:0-100882 GCF_002529485.1 Mesorhizobium sanjuanii | reverse complement strand
GTCTTCGTCATGCGCCGCTCCTGTAGCAGGCCGACCATAGGCGCGGCCTGCTATTTGTCAAACCTTCAGAAACTCTATCACCATCGCCGCCGTCCAGGTGAAACGGCCGCCGCCGAGCGGTTCGCCGCTGAGCGGATCATAATATTCGGCAAAGCCGCTTTCGGTGATGAGGTCGAGGCTGGACTGCGTGATCCGCTGGGCAATCTGCGCATGGCTGGCGGCAAGGCCATCGGCGATCATGTAGTTGACCACCAGCCAGACCGGCCCGCGCCAGTAGCGTTTGGCGTCGAAGCGCGCATCGCCGGGATCGTGCGACGGCACGATGTAGCGCGCCTTGCCGGCGATACGCTCGATGGTGTCGGCGATTGCCGTGGCACGGGGTTTCGGGATGGCCGAAAAGACCGGCAGGAGGCCGCCGACGGAGGCGCTGTCGACCAGCCTGCCGGTGACGCGGTCGAGGCAGAGATACTGGTCGTGTGTATCGCTCCACAATCGCTCCATCGCCGAAAGGCCTTTTTCCACCCGGGCGCGATTGGCTTTTGCGATTTCCTTCTCACCGAGTGTATCGGCGAGATCGGCAAGGTCGGTCGCCGATCGGATCAGGATGGCGTTGAAGCCGGGATCGACGATCCGGAACGGCGAGGCGTCGTGCAGTCTCGCATTGTCCCAGCCAAGCGCGCGAAAATGCTGCACCAGCCAGAGATAGCGGTCATATTGCTCTTTTGTCGGCCGGTGCGCCGGATCGGCATGCAAGGTGTCGCGGCGGACATAGGGATCGACGCCTTCGGTCGGCACGCGCTCGAAGGCGTCGTCCCAGTCGATGGAATTGTCGCGGCCGGACTCCCAGGGATGGATGATGGCGACCAGTCCTTCGTCCCTTGGGTCGCGGTTTTCGTAGAACCAGCGGTGCCAGGCATCGATCTTCGGCAGCAGGGCGCGGGCCCGCTCGGCCGCCAGTTTCCTGTCCTTCGCCCGGTCGAACAGGCGGCGCACGGCAAAGCCCGCCACCGCCGGTTGGGTGATGCCGGAAGTGGCCGTCGGGCGGTTGGTTCGCCAGATCTCCGGCCCGGGAAAATAGCCGTCATTCAGGACGTGGAAGACGATGTGCGGCACCATGCCGTCCGGCCACTGATGGGCAAACAGCGTCTCGATCTCTGTCCAGGCGCGCGCCTCGTCATAATGGGCAAGACCAAGCGCGGTCAGGCAGGAATCCCAGTTCCACTGGAACGGATAGAGGCCCTTGGTCGGGATGGTGTAGTCGCCATAGTCGTTTTCCCTGAGTACTTCCACGGCGCGGGCGATGGTTTCGTTGATGGCAAGTGAAGTCATTGAAGCGTTCGTTCTTCTCTGGTCAAAGCGCGTTGGTGGTTTCGGGATCGAACCAGCGGATGCGGTCGGCCTTGGGCGTCAACCGCAGACGGTCGCCGACGGCGACCGTGGCACTCGATTCGAGGATGGCGCGAAACAGCCCGCCCTGGACATCGCAGGTGACCAGCGTATGCGGGCCGAGCGGCTCGATCACCCGCACGGTGGCTTCAAGCCCGCTCTCGCCGGGCTCGACGTCTTCCGGGCGGATGGCGAATTCTATTGTCTGCCTGTCCGTCTTCGGACCGGCAAGCGTCAGCCCGGCGACCGTCCAGCTGCCGTTCGCGGCCTTTGTCGCGGGGATAAAATTCATCGGCGGATTGCCGATGAAGGAACCGACGAAGTGGGCGGCCGGGTTGCGGTAGACCTCGACTGGTGAGGCGGCCTGGACGATGCGGCCCTGATGCATGACGGCGATGCGGTCGGCGAGGCTCATCGCCTCGACCTGGTCGTGGGTGACATAGACGGTCGTGGTCTTCGATGCGGCGAGCACGCCCTTCAGCTCGGCGCGCATTTCGAGCCGAAGCAGCGCGTCGAGATTGGACAGCGGCTCGTCCATCAGGATGACGTCGGGCTCCATGGCGAGCGCACGTGCCACCGCCACACGTTGGCGCTGGCCGCCGGAGAGCTGACCGGAATAGCGTTTCAGCAATTGCTCGATATGCATGAGTTCGGCGGTGCGGTTGACGCGGCGTTCGACCTCCTGCTGCGCCAATTTCTTCATCCGCAGCCCGAAGGCGATATTTTCGAACACGGTCAGATGCGGAAAGACCGCATAGTTCTGGAACACCATGGCGATGCCGCGGTCGCGCGGCGGCAGATGATCGACGCGGCGGCCACCGATCCAGACCTCGCCCTGGCTCGGCGTTTCCAGTCCGGCGACGATCCTCAGCAATGTCGTCTTGCCGCAGCCCGAGGCGCCGAGCAGCACCATGAATTCCTGGTCGGCGATGGTGAGGTCTATCGAATGCAGAGCGGTGAAGCCGCCGAACCGTTTGGCCACGCCCTTGATAGCGATTTCAGCCATGAGCCGTATCCATGTTGCACGTCATCGGTTGGCGATCCCCCACATGGCGAACAGATATTTGCGCACGGCGAAGATGAAGATCAGCGCCGGGATGACCAGCGCCGCGCCGCCGGCGAATTTGAGATAGAGCGGCGATTCGCCGAGGCTCTGCAGCAGGAACGCGGTCAGCGTCCGGTTCTCGATGGTGAGCACGGCGGCGGCAAACACTTCGTTCCAAGAGATGGTGAAGGCAAAGACCGCCGAGGCGGCGATGCCCGGCAGCGCCAGCGGCAGGACGATCTTGCGAAACGCCTGCCAGCGTGTGCAGCCGAGCGTCCATGCTGCTTCCTCGAGCTCCACCGGGATGCCCGAGAACAACGAGAAGGTGATCAGCACGGCGAAAGGCAGCGCCAGCGTGGTGTGGACCAGCGCCAGGCCGATTGCGGTGTCGTCGAGGCCGGTGCGGATGAACATCACCGCCAGCGGTAACGCCAGCAGCGGCAGCGGAAAGGCGCGTGTCATCAGCACCAGGAAGCGGAACGTGCCCTTGCCCGGAAAGTCGAAGCGCGACAGCGCATAGCCGGCGGGAGCGCCGAAACCGATGGACAGGATCATCGTCAGGGAGGCGACCAGCACCGAGTTCCACAGCGCCCTGCCAACGCCGGCGAAATTGATGAAGAAGGCAAGGCTGCCGAAGTCGAAGGACGGGAAGAAGCGCTTGGGAAAGGCGGTCACCTGATCCGGCGACGACAGGGCATTGACGATCAGGAGATAGATCGGCAGCAGCACCCAGACGGACAGCAGGATGACGGTGGCGACCAGCAGCCAGTTGCCGGCCTTGCGGGCCGCGGGCGCGGCGATCGGAATCTCGGCGACCGCACTCATATGCGCGCTTCCTTCGGCACCCGCAGCACGCGCAGGAAGAACAGCGTCAGTCCTACGGAAATGGCGAGGATGAGCAGCGCGAAGGCGGCGGCGACGTTGCGGTCCTGCAGCGAGAACTGCCAGTTGTAGGTCTCACCCATCAGCACCGGCAGATTGGTGCCGCCGAGTGCGGCCACCACGGCGAACACCTCGAAGGCAAGGATGACGCGCAGGATGATCGCCGTCTGCAGGCTGGGGCGCAGCAAGGGCAGCGTGATCTTGACGAAGCGCTTCCACGGGCTTGCGCCGAAGACCTCGGCCGCCTCGTAATATTCCTTGGGGATGAGCCCCATGCCGGCGACCAGGATGACCATCATGATCGCCGTCGCGCGCCAGATCTCGGCCAGCACGACGGCAATGAAGATCGTCAGCTTGCTCTTGTAGCCGAGAAACATCACGGGCTTGTCGACGAGGCCGAGGTTCGACAGCAACGTGTTGAGGAAACCGGACTGGTCGAAGATGGCGAGCCAGATCAGCCCGGCGGCGAGATCGGAGATGCCGAGCGGGATGGCAAAGATGTAGAGTGCCGCCCCGCGCCCGGTTTCGAGCCTGGACACGACGGTCGCCATCAGCAGCGCCATGACCAACTGGATCGGCACGACGATGGCGGCGAGCAGGATGGTGTTCCACAACGCGATCGGGAACTTCCAGTTGCCGGCCATGGTGCGGAAATTGTCCAGCGTGAAGCCGCCGTCGCGGGTGAAAGCCTCGAAGGCGACCAGCGCGAACGGGTAGAGGAAGAAGATGCAGAGGAACAGCGTCGCCGGCATCAGCAGCAGATAGGGCAGGGCCTTGCCATGCATGGCGTGTCCTTTGGCGCGTGGCGGGCGCCCGGAGCGCAACAGACCTCCGGACGCCTCCCTCGGGAGGATTTCTAGTCGACCGGGCAGGCGCCTTCCGACGGCTTGTCGGGCGCCCAGCACGGCGCCTTGGCCTGGTCGACGAGGGCCTTGAGCGCTGCCGCTTGCTCCTCGAGCACGCCATGCACATCCTGGCCGCCGAGCACGATGCGCTCGAAGCTGTCGATATAGACCTGGTTGAACTTGCCATCGAGATCGCCGAGCCCCATTGGCAGCAGTGCCGGCAGCGCATCCGGGGCACCGGTCATGGTGGCGATCGCCGGGCCGAAGGCTTTCACCGAGGCCGGCATGTCGTCGGGCAGCTTGACGTCGACAACGGGAAAGAAGTTGGTGGCCTTGAGCGTCGCGATCTGCGTTTCCGGCTTCAGCATATAGGCGACCAGTGCCTTGGCCTTGTCCATGTCCGGCGAGGTCTTGGGGATGGCGACGCCGGCGACCACCGGCATGAAGCCGCGCCCGGCGGGACCGGCCGGCGCCGGAAAGGCGACAAACTCATCGGGTTTCTGGTTGAAGGCGTCGGCCAGGCGCGCGACATGGTCGAACGCCACCCAGACTTCGCCGGTCAGCAGCGGTTCCTGCATGAAGGCGTAGTTGGTCGAATTCGGATTGGTGTATTGCCAAAGTTCCTTGAACTTGTTCCAGGCGGTCTCGGCCTCCGCCGAGCGGAACTTGGTCACCATCGAACCGGTGTAGGACGGAAGCAGAAAACCTTCGAAAAAACGGTGCTTCAGCCCCTTCGGTCCGGCCGGGAAGCCGAATTTCGGCGAACCGGTCTTCTCGGCGATGTTCTTCGACCATTCGATGAGCTGGTCGTAGGTGATGGTGTTGAGATCGGCGCCGGCCGGCAGATATTGCAATGCCTGCTTGTTGGCCGCCATCAGGTAGGTGGCCTGCATCCACGGCAGGTATTTCTGCTCAGCCGTGCCGAGCATGCCAAGCTTCTTGTAGGCCTCGTTGACCTTGACGCCGCCGACATCGATGCCGGACAGATCGACAAGATCCGCACCCACGCTGGAGAAGTCCCCGTGCAGCCCGCCAAGCACGCCGATGGTTCCGGAGCCGGCCTGCAGTTCGGCCTGGAGACGGGTGAGCCAGGGCCCGACTTCCGCGACCTGATAATCGACCCCGCCATCGAATCCTTTCAGCACCTCGCTGCGCATCTTCTGGGTCTCTTCCACAGGCCGCGCCTGCGTCGACCAGAACAGCACCTGGGCCTGCGCGCCGCCGATGCCGAGCGACAGCGCGAGTGCGGCGCCGGCCAATGTCTTCCACGCATTCATCATGGTTTTCCTCCCTGGTTGTGCGCCGCTACGCTGGCGTCAGTTTTTTCCTGTGGGTGCCGGGCCATGGCTTGCCCGCGATACAAATGTCGGCCGGACCAGTCGCGTCAGCGGCGCGGCCGGCCTTTCGCCGATGACGGTCAACAGCATCTCGCCGATCTCGCGCGCGCATTGGCGGATCGAGGCATCGAATGTGGTGAGGCCCGGCGGCGCATAGGCCGAGGCGGCGATGTTGTCGAAGCCGATGACGGAAAGGTCGCGAGGGATGGTCAGGCCGGCGCGGGCTGCCTCTTCCATGACGCTGAGCGCCAGCTCGTCGAACAGCGCGACGATGGCCGTCGGCCGCTTGGCAGCATGCAGCAACCGGTTGATGGCCTGGATGCGGGCGCCCCGATCGAAGCGCGGCGCTGTCGCCACATCGAGCCTGACCGACGGGTCGCCTCGGCGGGTGATCGCCGCGGCGAGCCCATCCTGCCGCAGATGCCGAAACGTCATCGGCTCGGAAATGGTCACCAGGCCGAAATGGCGATGTCCAAGATCGTAGAGCATGTCGAAGGCTTCGCCGAAGGCATGCGCGCCATCGGTATCGAGCCAGTTGTAGGCAAAGTCGGTGTCGAGCAGCCGGCCATGGGCGACGAACGGGAAGTTGCGCTCACGCAAATAGGCGAGCCGCTCGTCGACCTCGGCGATGCGGGTGACGACGACGCCATCGGCGCGTCCGGATTCGACGACATGGCGAAGCACGGAAAGTTCCGACTGGCCTTGCGCTACAGCGGCAAGGATCAGGTCGGTGCCATGCGAAACCAGTCCTTCGCCGAGCCCGGTGACGAACTCGCCGAGGAAGGAATCGACCAGATTGGGCGCGCGGATCGGCAGCACCATGCCGACAAAGCCGCTGCGGCCGGAGACCAGCGTTCGGGCCGCCGTGTTGGGCACGTAGCCGGCTTGGCGCGCGGCCTCAGCGACGCGTTCGCGCGTCTTCAGTGCGATCTGCTGATGACCTGCAAGCGCCCGCGACACCGTGGTGATCGACAGGTCGAGTTGTGTTGCAAGTTCCTTGAGCGTGGTGATGCGGGCCGGCACTGTTCCTCCCGAACAAAGTGTTTGAAACGTTTGTAATAGCCTCGGCGAAAATTGCAAACGTTTTAAATCAACGTTCGACGTGGCTGCTCAGGTGCAGGTCCAGCCAGGCTCCGGGCGGCAAATGCGAGAAAGCCTGGGGCGATCGCCGCTCCGGCGGGTCTATCGGCACTGCATTTCGAACGGACGCCAACCTGCACGATGGCTCGACAGCGAGCTAAACCTGTTTTGCCCCCCTTGACGTGATTTGAGCCACGCGGCGCTTGACACCGGCGATGCTCTGTGAAAAATTTTGCACTAACTGATAAAAATATCATAGGGCGGAAATGGTTGGTTTTGGCAACGGCCTCCTGCGCGACGATGAAACCAGCATGGCGACCCGCGCCGCCTGGCTTCATTACGCCGGCGGGCTGACCCAGTCGGAGGTCGCCAAGCGGCTCGGCCTCACCAGCCTCAAGGCGCATCGCCTCATCACCAAGGCCAATCAGGAAGGCCTGGTAAAAGTCTATATCGACGGCGAAGTGTCGGAATGCGTCGCGCTGGAAGACGAATTGTCAGGACGGTACGGTCTCGATTATTGCGAAGTCGTTCCGGACTTCGATGCGGAAGAACTGCCGCTCAAGGCGCTCGGCATCGCCGGCGCGCAGTTTCTCAAGCGTGAGATCGAACGCGGCGAGGGCACGCTGATCGGCGTCGGTCATGGCCGCACGCTGGCCGCCTGCGTGGAGTATCTGCCGCGCATTGCGGCCGACGGGATCCGCTTTGTGTCGCTGCTGGGCGGCTTGACGCGCAAGTTCTCAGCCAATCCGCACGACGTTATTCATCGCCTGGCCGAACGCACTGGCGCGGAAGCCTATGTCATGCCGGTGCCGATGTTCGCCAACACGGTCGAGGATCGGGCCGTGCTGCTCGGCCAGAAGGGCATCAGCGAGGTCTTCGATCTCGCCAGATCGGCCGACCTTTTGATTGCCGGCATCGGCACAGCCGAGCGCGAGGCCTCGCTTGTCGCCACCGGCATGATCGAGAAGGGCGAAATGGAGGAAACCCGTCGCAAGGGAGGCGTCGGCGAACTGCTCGGCCATTTCTTCGATGACACCGGAAAGGCGGTCGAAACGACGCTTTCCAACCGGGCGCTGGCGCTGGCGCGCGAAGACATCAGCAATCGCAGGATTGTCGCCGTTGCCGGCGGCAAGGTGAAGGTTCGTGCCATCAAGTCGGTGTTGGAGGGCCGCTATCTCAAGGGCCTGGTCACCGATGAGCGGACGGCGCGAACGCTCGTGGGAGAAACGCCGGTCGGGTAGCCGGCAACATCCAAGTTGAAACTACCCTGTGGAGGAGAAGAAAAATGCATGAGAAAGAAAAAGACCTGATCGACGCGTTCCTGCGCGGACAAGTCGATCGTCGTGGCCTGATCAAGGGCCTTGGCGCAATGGGCCTTGCCGCCGGTACGGCCGGCACGCTGCTCAATCTGGGGCAGACCCGCGCGCTTGCCGCGGATTTCGACTGGCAGGCGCACAAGGGCAAGACCATCAAGCTCTTGCTCAACAAGCATCCTTATGCGGATGCGATGATCGCCAACCTCGAAAACTTCAAGAAGTTGACCGGTATGGAAGTCGTCTATGACGTGTTTCCGGAGGACGTCTACTTCGACAAGGTCACCGCCGCGCTGTCGGCCAGTTCGCCCGAATACGATGCCTTCATGACCGGCGCCTACATGACCTGGACATACGGCCCGGCCGGGTGGATCACCGACCTCAACGAGTGGATCAAGGACCCGGCCAAGACCAACCCGAACTATGCCTGGGACGACTTCCTGCCCGGCGTCAGGAGTTCTTGCGCCTGGAACGGTCAACCGGGCGGAGTGCTCGGGTCGGAAGACGCCAAGCAGTGGTGCATTCCGTGGGGATTCGAACAGAACAACATCACCTACAACAAGGGCATGTTCGACAAGGCCGGCGTCGCCGTTCCCGGCAACATGGACGAGATGGTCGCCGCGGCGGCCAAGCTCACCAAGGATGTTGGCGGCGGCGTCTACGGCATCGGCGTGCGCGGCTCGCGCTCCTGGGCGACGATCCACCCCGGATTCCTGTCGGCTTACGCCAACTTTGACCAGAAGGACCTCAACGTCTCGGCCGACGGCAAATTGTCGGCCGCGATGAACACCGCCGAATCCAAGGCCTTCCACAAGCAGTGGGTCCAGATGATCCAGGAGAGCGGTCCGAAGGACTGGTCGACCTACACCTGGTACCAGGTCGGCACCGATCTCGGCGCCGGCGCCTCGGCGATGATCTTCGACGCCGACATCCTCGGCTACTTCATGAATGGCGGCGACAACAAGATGGCCGGCAAGCTGGCCTTCGCCGCCTTCAAGGCCAATCCTGCGGCCAAGGCGCCGACGCCCAACATCTGGATCTGGTCGCTGTCGATGTCCAACTTCTCCAAGGACAAGGACGCTACCTGGTACTTCATGCAATGGGCATCCGGGCCAGAGCATGCCTTGTTCGGCGCCACCAAGATGGATTTCGTCAATCCCGTCCGTCAGTCGGTCTGGAAGGACGAGGTGTTCCGCGAGAAGCTGAACAAGAGCTATCCGGGCTATGTCGAGATGTTCGACGTCTCGGCGCCCGGCGCCAGCATCAAGTTTACCCCACAGCCGCTGTTCTTCGACCTCACCACCGAATGGGCGGCGACGCTGCAGAAGATGGTGGCCAAGGAAGTGCCGGTCGACGAAGGCCTGGACAAGCTGGCCGAGAGCATCAACGGCCAGCTCAAGGAAGCCGGTCTCGGCTAACCTGCTGCTGGAGGCTGGCCAGCTGGCCAGCCTCACCGATGTTGAATAGTTGCGATGCGGCGCTCCCGGCGCCGCCATTCGCCCAACCGGCCGCCTTGCTCCCTTGGGCGGCCGGCAGGGCGAAGCACAGGAATGACGGGTGAGCCACGATGACTGCGGCAACAATGCAAAGAAACAGGCCTTCCGGCTTCAGGATCAGCAAGCGTGTGCTGCCCTATGTGCTCAGCCTGCCGGCCTTGCTGGTCTGCATTGGCATCCTGATCCCGTTCTTCACATCTGTGGTCTATTCGTTCCAGCGCTACCGGCTGAGCCAGCCCTGGGCGCGGCAGTTCAACTGGGGCGAGAATTACCTCAACTTCTTCACCGACCCGAAATTCTGGAACACGCTCCAGGTTTCGCTGCTCTATGCGGGCATCACCGTGCTGCTCGAACTGCTTCTCGGCCTTGCCATCGCCATGCTGCTGCAGAAGCGCTCGACGCTGAACAACTTCATCTCGATCATGCTGTTGATGCCATTGATGACGGCGCCGGCACTTGCCGCCCTGATGTGGAAGCTGATGACCAATCCCGGCTTCGGCGTGCTGAGCTATCTGGCCAGCCTCATCGGCCTGCAGGATTTCCGCTGGGCCTCGTCGCCGTCGACCGCGCTTTTCACGGTCGTGCTGGTCGACATCTGGGTCTACACGCCCTTCATAATGATCCTGCTGCTTGCCGGCCTGCGCAGCCTGCCAACGCAACCTTTCGAGGCGGCCGCGCTTGACGGCGTGCCGAGGAGCTTCGTCTTCTTCCGCATCACGCTGCCGATGCTGACGCCCTATATCCTGACGGCGACGCTGTTTCGCCTGCTCGATTCCATCCAGCAGTTCGACATCATCTACGCTATGACCCAAGGGGGGCCGGGCGACACGCTGACCGTCTTCCAGGTCGAGGCCTATCTCAACTTCTTCCAGTCGACCAATGTCGGCCGCTCGGCGGCATTGATGATCATCCTGTGGGCGATCACCTATTTCCTGTCGAATATCTTCATCAAGAACTGGCTGCGCCTGCGCGAGCGCGCCCGTGGTCAGGCATAGGAGGCCGGGATGGAACACACCTCGCTTCTCGAACGCATCCTGCGCGGCGTGGCACTCACGCTGGTCGTCATCTTCTTCATGTTCCCGATCGTCTGGATCTTCATGATGTCGTTCCAGACCAACGAGACCATCCTGCGCATCCCGCCGCAGCTTGTCTTCGAACCGACGCTCGCCAACTATACGGCGCTGATCACCGGCAAGCTGACGACGATGTCCGGCACGCTCGATATCGCTTTCATGCGCAATCTCTGGAATTCGGTGTTCCTGTCGGTCACCTCGGTCGCCGTCGCCCTGCTGCTCGGCGTCCCGGCGGCCTACGCCTTTGCTCGGCACAAATTCCGTGGCTCGGAGGACATCGCCTTCACGCTGTTGTCGTTCCGCTTCGCGCCGGCGCTGCTGGTGCTGTTGCCGCTCACCCTCTATTTCCAGAAGCTCGGGCTGGCCAACACCTATATCGGGCTGATCTGGGTCTATCAGTTGATCTGCCTGCCGCTGATCCTGTGGATCGTGCGCGGCTATTTCGAGGACATCCCGGCCGACATCGAATACGCCTATCGCATCGCCGGCCATTCCTGGTTCGCCACCTTCCGCAAGATCGCGCTGCCGCTTGCAGGGCCCGGCATCGCGGCCGCCGGCCTGCTCGCCTTCATCTTCGCCTGGAATAATTTCGTCTTCGCGCTTGTGCTCGCCTCGGCCGACAAACAGCCGGTAACGGTTGGTGCGCTTGCCTTCATCACCTCTTCGGGCATCCAGTACGGGCAGATCTCGGCGGCGATCGTGCTGTCGATCACGCCGACGCTGGCGCTCGCGCTCTACGCGCAGCGCTATCTCGTCGAAGGCCTGTCGCTTGGCGCGGTGAAAGGATAGGTCCGATGGCAAGCCTTGAACTGAAAAACATCGTCAAGCGCTACAAGAGCCAGACCGTCCTCGACAATCTGTCGCTGACAGTCGCCGACGGCGAGACTCTGGTGC
This sequence comes from Mesorhizobium sanjuanii, assembly GCF_002529485.1. Taxonomy (NCBI): domain Bacteria; kingdom Pseudomonadati; phylum Pseudomonadota; class Alphaproteobacteria; order Hyphomicrobiales; family Phyllobacteriaceae; genus Mesorhizobium; species Mesorhizobium sanjuanii. The sequence continues at coordinate 89,531 of NZ_NWQG01000006.1, read as the reverse complement.
TGTTCGGACCCTCGGGAGCCGGCAAGACCGTGCTGTTGCGACTGGTCGCCGGCGTCATCGATCCCGACGAAGGCAAGATCCTGATCGGCGGCGAGGACATGACAGACGTCGACGCCGAGTTCCGCGGTGTCGGCATGGCATTCCAGAACTTCGCGCTGTTTCCGCATATGAGTGCCTTCGACAACATTGCGACGCCGCTTGAGGCCAGGCACTCCTCGCAATCGACGATCAAGGCAGGTGTCGAAAGCGTCGCCAAGCTGCTCAAGATCGGCCATGTGCTCAGCCACAAGCCGCGCGCCCTGTCCAACGGTCAGAAGCAGCGCACCGCGCTCGCCCGCGCCTTGGTCGGCGCGCCGCCGCTGCTGCTGCTCGACGATCCCTTGCGCAATGTCGATGCCAAATTGCGCTTCGAGATGCGGCTCGAGCTGCCAAGGCTTCTGGCCGATCGTGGCGCCACGGTCGTCTACGTCACCCAGGACTACAAGGAGGCGATGGCGCTCGGCGATCGCATCGCGGTGATGTCGCAGGGCGTGATCAGTCAGCTCGGCACGCCCGAGCAGATCTATCGTGAGCCGGCCAATATCGAGATCGCGCGGCTGTTTGGCGACCCGACCATCAACCTGCTCGATGTCAAGCCAGTGCGTGACGGCAAGGGTGTCTATGTCGGCCTTTCTAATGTCCAGGTTCATCTGCCAGCCGCCTACGAAACGGCGGTCGGCCGCGACTGCGTCATCGGCTTGCGCCCTGAAGCGCTGAGCTTCGTCGATGGAGGGGTGCCCGGCGCTATTCCCGTAACGGTCGAGGCCGAGACGCCGCTCAACGAAAAGATCGTCACGCTGGTGCGCACCGTGCGTGGTCGCGAGATTCTGGTGTCGCGTCCGGCCGGAACGCCCGGCCAGGCCGAAGGCAAGGCCCATATCGCCGTCGACAGCAAGAGCGCGCTGTTGTTCGATCAGGCTAGCGGCGAGCGGATAGGCTCGAAGAACGTCGTCAGCCTGCGCAATGGAGAAGCGGCATGAACGCCAGCGCACTCACCATCACCGGCGTCGACAAATTCTACGGCCCCATCGACAGAGGCGTGCACGCCGTCCAGAATCTGACGATGGAGATCGGCAAGGGTGAGATCGTCGCGCTGCTCGGCTCGTCCGGCTGCGGCAAGACCTCGACCTTGCGCATGATAGCCGGCTTCGAAGAGGTCTCGCGCGGCACGATCTCGGTTGCCGGCCGTCAGGTACACAGGCTGGCGCCCGTCAAGCGCAATGTGGCGATGGCGTTCGAGGGCTATTCGCTCTATCCGCCGCTGACCGTGCGCGAGAACATGGCTTTCGCGCTGAAAGCGGCCAGGCTGCCGAAGAGCGAGGTCGACGCCAAGGTCGCCAGCATCGCCAAGCTGCTCGAGATCGAGGATATCCTCGAGCGCTATCCAAGCTCCATCTCGGGCGGCCAGCAACAGCGCGCCAGCCTTGGGCGGGCGCTGATCCGCGAGGCCGACCTGCATCTGCTCGACGAGCCGATGGGCCAGCTCGAGCCGCAGCTGCGCGCCGTGCTGCGCGGCCGCATCAAGCACTTCATCAAGGAGCGTGGCCTGACCGCGATCCTGGTCACCCACGACCAGACCGAGGCCAATGCGCTGGCCGACCGTATCGCGGTCATGGAAGGCGGCGTGCTGCAGCAGTTCGATACGCCTGACAGGATCAAGCAGCGGCCGGCGAACCTGTTCACCGGCACTTTCGTCGGCGAGCCGCCGATGAATGTCTTCGAAGCCTACGTCGGCTCGACGGCCGGCAAGATCAATCTGCGGCTGCCCGACGGGCTCTCGCTCGACTATGACAAGGACGCCTTCAGCGGCCCTGTCCGTGATGCGCTGCTCAACCGCGAGCGGGTGGTGATCGGCGTCAGGCCCTATGCGGTCCGCCGCTCCAAGGACGGCGTGCCGGCCACCGTTTCGGCCAATCAGTGGCTCGGCGACCAGACGCATATCGCCGCCGATTTCGCCGGCGGATCGCTGGTGCTGGTCGAGCATGACCGGACCCGCCTGGAGCTTGGCGCGCCGATCAATGTCAGCATCGATCCGAAGAACCTGCACGTCTTCGACCAGGTCAGCGGTAACGCCATTTCGCACGGCATGGAGCTGGCCTGATGCGGGATGTGCTGATCGGCATCGATGCCGGCACGTCTGTCATCAAGTCCGTCGCCTTCGACACGGCGGGCCGGCAGATCGCTGCCGCCGCGCTGCCGAACAAATATGAGACGTTGCCGGGCGGAGGCGCCGAACAGGATCTCGCGCGCACCTGGCTCGATACCGCTGCTACCTTGCGCCAACTCGCCGACAAGGTGCCCAACCTCGCCAGCCGGGTGATTGCGATCGCTGTGACCGGGCAGGGCGACGGCACCTGGCTGATCGACAGGGAGGGCGAGCCGGTCGCCAAGGGCTGGCTGTGGCTCGACGCGCGCGCCGCGGGGGTGGTCGAGGAAATCCGCGCCCGGCCGGAGGACCGGCTGCGGTTTGAGAAGACCGGCAGCGGTCTCGCCGCCTGCCAGCAGGGATCGCAGTTCGCCTTCATGAAGCGCAACATGCCCGAGATGCTTGGCAGGGCGGCAACCGCATTCCACTGCAAGGACTGGCTCTATTACAAGCTGACCGGCGAGCGCGTCACCGACCCGTCGGAAGGGACCTTTACCTTCGGCGATTTTCGCACGCGCGGTTACAGCGACGAGGTGCTGGATGTGCTCGGCGTCACCGATCTCAGGCATCTGCTGCCGCCGATCGTCGACGGTACCAGGCATAGTGCGAGCCTGTCGCAGGCGGCGGCCGACGCCACCGGGCTCGTCGCCGGCACGCCGGTCGTGCTCGCCTATGTCGACGTCGTCTGCACCGCGCTCGGCGCCGGCCTGTTCGATCGTGAGCGCAGGCCCGGTTGTTCCATCATCGGCTCCACCGGCATGCACATGCGGCTGGCCGAGACGCCGGAAGAGGTGCTGCTGAACGAGGCTGCGACCGGCTACACCATGACGATGCCGGCGCCGGGCGTCTTTGCGCAGATGCAGTCGAACATGGCGGCGACGCTCAACATCGACTGGGTGCTTGGCATCGCCTCCGGCATCCTCGCCTCGCAAGGCATCACGCGGACAAATGGCGAGATGATCGCACTGGTAGACGAGTGGATATCGTCGTCTGAACCGGCCTCGCTGCTCTATCAGCCCTATGTATCGGAAGCCGGCGAGCGCGGGCCGTTCGTCGATGCCAATGCCAGGGCCGGCTTCATCGGCATTTCATCGCGGCACGGCTATGCCGATATGGTCCGCGCCGTCTTCGAAGGGCTGGCCTTCGCGGCGCGCGATTGCTACGCCGCCATGGGTCCGCTGCCCAAGGAGATTCGTTTGACCGGCGGCGCGGCCAGAAGTCCGGCCTTGCGCAAGATACTGGGCGCCGCGATCGGCTCAGACATTCGCACCAGCGAGCGCGAGGAGGCGGGTGCGGCGGGCGCGGCGATGATCGCAGCGGTGTGCGTTGGCCAATACGCATCGATGGATGAATGCGTCGAGGAATGGGTCACGCCGCTGCTTGGCGCGGCCGAGCCGAGCGACCAAAAACTTGCCGCCGTCTACGAGCGGCTTGTTCCATCCTACACATTGGCCCATGAGGCGCTGCGGCCGGTCTGGCGTTCGATGGCCGCGCCCAGAACAAAAACCGACGTGACCAAAACTGGCCTGACGAACTGAGAAGTCGAGTATGCGCAAGATAGCGATCATTGGCGACCGTTTCATGCTTCCCGAAGTGTTCCGCGCGAAAATCGAGGAAGCCTGCGGCGACAATCTCGACATCCGTACCCATGAGACCGCCTGGCCCGACGAGCCGATGCAATTCGGCGATCCCGCCCTCGGCCTCGACAAGGTCAAGGAGTATTTTGGCGATCCGGACGAGGTGGTGGATTTCATCGGCGATGGCGAAATCTTCGTCACTCAGCTCTCGCCACTCTCCGAGGCCATGATGCGGCGTCTGCCGGCGCTCAAGCTGGTTGCGGTGTCGCGCGGCGGCCCGATCAACATCGACATGGCCGCTGCCAAGACGCACGGCATCACCGTCGTCAACGTGCCGGGTCGCAATGCCAGCGCCGTGGCCGAGTTCGCCATAGGCGCCATCCTTGCCGAAACCAGGTTGATCCGGGTGGGGCACGAGGCCCTTCGCAAGGGGGAATGGCGCGGCGATCTCTACCGCGCCGACCGCACCGGCCGCGAGCTCAATGAAATGACTGTCGGCGTCATCGGCTATGGCAACATCGGCACCAAGGTTGTCCGCTTGTTGCGTGCCTTCGGCTGCCGCATCCTGGTCACCGATCCCTACGTGCAACTGAGCGCGGACGACCGCAACGGCGGCGTCGAACTGGTCGCGCTCGACGAGCTTCTGTCCCGCTCCGACGTGATCACGCTTCATCCCCGCGTGACCGAGGAAACCCGCGGCATGATCGGCAAGGAAACCATCGCGCGGATGAAGCCGGGGGTGACCCTCGTCAACACCGCGCGCGGGCCGCTGGTCGACTACGACGCGCTTTATGATGCGCTCGTTTCTGGACACATCGCCAGTGCCATGCTGGAAACCTTCGCGGTCGAGCCGGTGCCCGCCGACTGGCCGCTGCTGCAATTACCGAACGTGACCTTGACGCCGCACATCGCCGGCGCCTCGGTGCGCACCGTCACCTATGCCGCCGAGCAGGCAGCCGAGGAGGTGCGCCGCTACATCGCCGGCCTCCCGCCGGTCAATCCGTGCTGAAAGCCACAGGAGCCATGAAGGACTTGCTACGCATCAAGGGCCCAGTGACATGAGCGGCGATAGCGAGATCGTCGACCTCTTCGTCATCGGCGGCGGCGTCAACGGTGCCGGCATTGCGCGCGATGCCGCCGGCCGCGGCCTTTCCGTCATCCTGTGCGAGAAGGACGATCTCGCCGAAGGCACCAGTTCCCGCTCCGGCAAGCTCGTCCATGGCGGCCTGCGCTATCTCGAATATTACGAGTTCCGGCTGGTGCGGGAGGCGCTGATCGAGCGCGAGGTGCTGCTGGAATCGGCACCGCATATCATCTGGCCGATGCGCTTCGTGTTGCCGCACAGTCCCGACGACCGGCCGGCCTGGCTGGTCCGGCTCGGCCTGTTCCTCTACGACCATCTTGGCGGCCGCAAGCGGCTGCCGGCCACGCGTACGCTGAACCTGCGCACCGCGCCCGAAGGTGCGCCGATCAAGGATGCGTTCAAACGCGGCTTCGAATATTCGGACTGCTGGGTCGACGACGCCCGCCTCGTCCTTCTCAATGCGCTGGACGCAGCGGAACGAGGCGCGAAGATCCTGACCCGGACCGCCTGCACCGCCGCCCGTCGCGAAAACGGTCTGTGGTGGGTCGAGATGCGCGACGGCAGGACCGGTGTCAAAACCACGGTGCGGGCGCGGGCTCTGATCAATGCCGCCGGTCCCTGGGTCAACGACGTCATCAACCGCGTTGCCGGCCAGAATTCCAGGCGCAACGTACGCCTGGTCAAGGGCAGCCACATCGTCGTGCCGAAATTCTGGGAAGGGCGTCAGGCCTATCTCATCCAGAACAGCGACAAGCGCGTCATCTTCATCAATCCCTACCAGAACGATCTGGCACTCATCGGCACCACCGACATTCCCTACGAAGGACGGCCGGAAGACGTTAAAGCTGATGCCAGCGAGATCGATTATCTGATCAAGGTCGTCAATCGCTACTTCAAGCGGGGGCTTGCCCGCGAGGATGTCGTCCATTCGTTTTCCGGGGTCAGGCCGCTCTATGACGACAACGCCGACAATCCGAGCGCGGTGACACGCGACTACATCTTCGAGCTCGACGCTTCGGCAGGGCAGGCGCCGCTGCTCTCCGTTTTCGGCGGCAAGATCACCACTTTCCGCAAGCTGGCCGAACACGCGCTGGACCGGATCGCTCCTTTCTTTCCAGCAATGGGCAAGCCCTGGACGTCGAAAGGGCATCTGCCGGGCGGCGACATCGCCAATGCCGACTTCGAACAGTTCCTCGGCGACCTCGGCCGCGATTATCCCTGGATGCCGGCATCCCTCGCCAAGCACTATGGCCGGCTCTACGGCACACGGACGCGCGTTCTGGTCGGTTCGGCGCGCTCGCTCACCGATTTGGGACGGCGCTTCGGCAAGGATTTCTTCGAGCGCGAAGCCAATTACCTGTTCGAGCACGAGTGGGCGCTGACATCGAGCGATATTGTGGAACGGCGCACCAAGCATGGCTTGCATCTGTCGGCCGCGGAAAGAACCGCATTCGAGAATTGGTGCGCGAGCCGGCTGGCGAAGGCGGGTTGATGACCTTCACGCTGTCCCTCAACACCAATCCGCTGGTCAACCGGTTTGCCGATCCGGACGATCTGATCGATACGATCGCCTACGATATCGGCATCAGGGACGTGCAGTTGACGCATGAATTCGTCAATCCCGGCTGGCCGGCGGCGACGATCGCGAAATTCATCCGGCTGTTCCGCGGCGCGCTCGACCGCACCGGCGTGCGCGTGACATCGGGGATGACCGGCCCCTATGGCCGGCTCAACCATTTCGGCCATCCCGACGCCGATGTCCGCCGCTACTATGTCGACTGGTTCAAGACCTTCGCCGACATTTCCGCCGAACTCGGCGCCGGCGGCATGGGCACCCAGTTCGCGATCTTCACCCACAGGGACTATGACGACGCCGAGCGCCGTGCCCGGCTTCTCGACATCGCCATGGAATGCTGGCGCGAGGTCGCCGAACACGCCAAGGCGGCCGGCCTGACCTACCTGTTCTGGGAGCCGATGTCGGTCGGCCGCGAGTTCGGCCACACGATCGAAAGCTGTCGGGCATTGCACCGGGAGATCGAGGCCGCCGGCATGGCCATTCCGCTGAAAATGATGGTCGACATCGATCATGGCGACGTGACGTCGAGCAACCCCGCAGACATCGATCCCTATGCCTGGGCCGAAGCGTTTCCCCTGGAATCGCCGATCATCCACATCAAGCAGTCCTCGATGAACAAGGGCGGCCACTGGCCCTTCACCGCCGCCTACAACAGGGATGGCCGCATCACGCCGGAGAAATTCCTGGAGACGGTGCGGCGCGGCGGCGGCACCGACAATGAGATCTGCCTGGAACTGTCGTTCCGGGAGCGCGAGCCGGTCGATCACCAGGTCGTCGCCATGATCCGCGAGTCGGTCGACTACTGGGCGCCATTCATCGACGCGGGCAGGGCCGCAATTCTGCCGCGAGCAGGATAATCGGGCAGGAGCCGAAACAGCTCCTGCCCGAGAAACTCTCAGCCGAACTTCGGATCGAGGCTGCCCGACTTGTAGCGCTTGGCCATTTCCGAGACCGGCAGCGGCTTGATCTTCGGCGCGTTGCCGGCGGTGCCGAACTGCTCGAAGCGCTCCTTGCAGAGCTTGCGCATAGCCGCCATCGCCGGCGTCAGATATTTGCGCGGATCGAACTCGCTCGGGTTCTCGGTCAGCACCTTGCGGATGGCACCGGTCAGCGCCATGCGGTTGTCTGTGTCGATGTTGATCTTGCGCACGCCGTGCTTGATGCCGCGCTGGATTTCCTCGACCGGCACGCCCCAGGTCGGCTTCATCTGGCCGCCATATTTGTTGATGATCTCCTGCAGGTCCTCCGGCACCGAGGACGAGCCGTGCATGACAAGGTGCATATTCGGCAGGCGGCGGTGAATCTCCTCGATGACGTTCATGGCGAGCACCGCGCCATCGGGCTTGCGCGAGAACTTGTAGGCGCCGTGGCTGGTGCCCATGGCGACGGCCAGCGCATCGACATGCGTATCCTTGACGAATTCCACCGCCTGTTCCGGATCGGTCAAAAGCTGGTCGTGGCTGACGGCGCCTTCGACGCCATGGCCGTCCTCCTGCTCGCCGCCGCCCATCTCCAGCGAACCGAGCACGCCGATCTCGCCTTCCACCGACACGCCGCCCCAATGCGCCATGTCGACGACGCGGCGCGTGATGCCGGAATTATAGGCGTAGTCGGCCGGCGTCTTGCCGTCTTCCTTCAGCGATCCGTCCATCATCACCGAGGTGAAGCCGTACTGGATCGCGGTCACGCAGGTGGCTTCGTTATTGCCATGGTCGAGATGCATGCAGACAGGGATATCCGGGTGGATTTCGACCAGCGCGTCGATCAGCTTGGCCAGCACCACGTCATTGGCATAGGCGCGCGCGCCGCGGCTCGCTTGCAGGATGACCGGTGACTTGGTCTCCTCGGCGGCCTCCATGATGGCGAGGCCCTGTTCCATGTTGTTCATGTTGAAGGCAGGCACGCCATAGCCGTGTTCGGCGGCATGGTCGAGCAATTGTCTCAATGTGATGCGAGCCACCCAATAGTCTCCCGTGTCTGGTTTCAGGCCTGTGGTTGCGAGCTGTCCGGTCGTCGTTCAGCCCGCTGATGCTTCTGGCCGGATTTCCGCCGGACCGCAACCTTTGGACGCCCCGGCCGGAGCAATTCTTGTTACAGGAAAGCGATCTGGAGAACGATAATATCTCATGTGAATATATCATTATCACAAAGATTTTGATTGGATTGCGATCCTCTGTGTTATAATGCTGTGAGGAATTCGGGGCGTCAGGTCGCCCGGAGAAACTGCGCAATGAAGAGCGACGGCCGGCGGCAAGGCATCATGGATTTTTTGATGGACGCTGGCACGGCGAGCGTCGACGACCTCGCCTCGCGTTTTGGCGTGTCCAGGATGACCGTTCATCGCGACCTCGACGAGCTCGAGGAAAGCGGTTTCCTGCGCAAGGTGCGCGGCGGCGCCTCGATCCAGCCGAGCGGCCTGTTCGAGAGCGATTTCCGCTACCGCCAGAAGCAGGCGCGCGAAGAGAAGCGGCGCCTGGCCGCCGCCGCGGTGGCGGCGATCGAACCGGGCCAGACGGTGATCATCGATGACGGCTCGACGGCGGGCGGCATTGCCGGTCATTTGGCCGATCTGCGGCCGCTGACAGTGATCTCCAACAATCTGGCCGTCATCCAGGAACTGGCCGGCGTTGGCGGCATCACGCTGATCGCGCTCGGCGGCCAGTACAGCAAGAAGTTTCACGGCTTCTTCGGTCTGCTTGCCGAGGACACGTTGAAATCGCTGCGCGCCGATGTCGCCTTCCTGTCATCGTCGGCCATCCACGGCGCCTCCGCCTTTCATCAGGACCAGGAGGTGGTCCAGACCAAGCGTCTGATGATGGCCGCCGCGGCGCGCAGATATCTTCTGGTCGATCACGGCAAGTTCGGTCGCACGGCGCTGCATTTCCTCACCGATCTCAAGGCGTTCGACACCGTCTTCACCGGCCGCGAACTGGAGCCGCCCATGCGTGAAGCGCTGGACGCCGCTGGCGTTGCGGTAACGATTGTCGAAAAGGATTGAGAGGTACGCGTGGTTTACTGGGTCGGTACGAGCTGGAAGATGAACAAGACACTCGCCGAGGCGCTTGCTTTCGCCGAGGCGCTGGCGGGGTTCATCCCCGGTTTCGACGAGCGCATCCAGCCTTTCGTCATCCCGCCTTTCACGGCGGTGCGCGAAGTCAAGAAAGCGCTGTCACGGACACGGATCAAGGTCGGCGCGCAGAATATGCATTGGGCCGATGCCGGCGCCTGGACCGGCGAGATTTCGCCGGTGATGCTGACCGATTGCGGACTCGACCTCGTCGAACTTGGCCACAGCGAACGGCGCGAGCATTTCGGCGAGACCGACCATGCCGTCGGCCTCAAGACCGCGGCGGCGGTAAAGCATGGTTTGATACCGCTGATCTGCGTCGGCGAGACGCTTGCCGAGCGCGAGGGCGGGCGGGCCGATGCCGTGCTCACCGCGCAGGTGCAAGGCGCGTTGCAATTCCTCGAAGGCGAGGCGAGGGGCGAAAAAATCCTGTTTGCCTATGAACCGGTCTGGGCGATCGGCGACAAGGGCATTCCGGCCAGCTCCGACTACGCCGACAGGCAGCAGGCACTGATCAAGCAGGTCGCCGCCGCGCTGCTCCCTGCCACACCGCCGGTTCTCTATGGCGGCAGCGTCAACCCTCAGAATGCCGCCGAACTGATCGGCCAGCCCAATGTCGACGGCCTGTTCATCGGCCGCTCGGCCTGGCAGGCGGAAGGCTACATCGCCATCCTCGGCCGCGCCTCGGCCGCGGTCTGAACCAATCGAACACGCATCAAGTCAAGGAAGGACACGACCATGAAAATAGCCATTGGAGCCGACAGCGCCGGCAAGCCGCTGCTCGACGTCATTGCCGCCCATCTCGCCACCAAGCCCGGCCTCACCGTCAGCGACCTCAGTCAGGCCGGCTACTATGCCGACCTGTCGCAGAAACTCGCCCAGACGATCGTCGATGGCGAGAACGATCGCGGCATCCTGTTTTGCGGTACTGGCATCGGTGTTTCGATCTCAGCCAACAAGGTGCCGGGCATTCGTGCCGCACTCACCCACGACACTTATTCGGCCGAGCGCGCGGCGAAATCCAACAACGCCCAGATCATCACCATGGGCGCACGCGTCATCGGTCCGGAGCTGGCCAAGGCGATCGTCGATACGTGGCTCGCCTCGGAGTTCGACGAAAATGGCCCGTCAGCGGGGAATGTCCAGGCGATCAACAAGCTCGATGCGGCGAAGGCAGGCTAGAGTCCCGGATTGAAATTCAGACGCTTAAACAGTAAGTTAGAGCGGCAAACGGATTCGTCGCTCTAAGCTAGGCCTTTCCGCATCGCGCCGATGACAGTGACAGCCGATGCTGCCCCTGGATCAACGTGCCCGAGCGAGCGCTCGCCAAGCCGCGACGAGCGGCCCTTCGCGGCGATCATGTCCTTGGTCCCCTCGGCACCCTGCTCAGCCGCTTCAAGCGCCGCGTCGAGACTTTCGGCCAGCGTCTTGCCGGTGGCATGCGCGGCGGCCGCTGCCTCGGCCGCCGGCTGCCAGGCGTCGACCATCGTCTTTTCGCCGATCTCGGCCTTGCCGCGATCCCTGATGCCTTGCGCCATCGCCTGCAACATGGCGACCGCATCCGTGTCCGCCAGCGTCGCCTTGCCCTTGACGGCGGCGGCAGCGCGTATGAACGCCGTGGCATAGAGCGGGCCGGACGACGCACCAACGGCGTTGAGGAAGGATTTCGCCGCGGTGTTGAGCAATGCCGTCGGTTCGATCGCCGAAAGGTCGAGCGCGGCCAGCGCATCGCGCACCGCACCGAAGCCAAGCGCCATGGCGATGCCGTGATCGGCGTCGCCGATGACGCCGTCGAGCTGACAAAGCCGGTCCTTGTCGGCCTCGATCGCCACCGCGATTTCATCGAACATTGCTCTCAGGCGAGCCGTGTCTATCATTGTCATGGGTGCTTTCAGCCGGCGCGGAACATGGCGCAGTCGCAGGGGTGGTCGAGCATGGTCTGCAATTCGTCGTCCAGATGCATCAGCGTCACCGAGGCGCCGGCCATCTCCAGCGAGGTGCAGTAATTGCCAACCCAAGTCGCGTGGATGGAGACGCCAATATCGTCGAGCCTCTGCTTGACCCTGCGGTTCATGATGTAGAGTTCCATCAGCGGCGTCGAACCGAGCGAATTGACGAGCACCGCGACCTTGTCACCACGCGACGGCGCCATCTCGTCGAGGATCTTGTCCAGCATCTCGTCCGTGATCTCGTCGGCGGTTCTGAGCTTGCCGCGCGCGATGCCTGGCTCGCCATGGATGCCCATGCCGATCTCCATCTCGTCGGCGCCGATCTCGAAGTTCGGCCGGCGGGTCTGCGGCAGCGAGCAGGGCGACAGCGCCACGCCCATGGTGAAAGTGTGGTCGTTGGCTTTGCGGGCGATGCGCTCGCATTCGTCGAAGGAGAGCATCCGGTCGCAGGCCGCGCCCGCCGCCTTGAAGATGAAGAAATTGCCGGCGACGCCACGCCGCTTCTGCCGCTGGTCGCGCGGTGCCGAGGCGACATCGTCGGTGCTCAGCACCGTGCGCACCTCGATGTCGTCCATCGCCGCCATCTCGGCCGCCATGTCGAAATTCATAACGTCGCCGGCATAGTTGCCATACATGAACAGCACGCCGGCGCCGCCGCTGACCGCCTTGGCGCATTCGAGGATCGGGTCCGGCGGCGGCGAGGCAAAGACGTTGCCGATGGCCGCCGCGTCCGCCAGCCCCTTGCCGACAAAGCCGAGAAAGGTCGGCTCATGGCCCGAACCGCCGCCGATGACGAGGCCGACCTTGCCGGGGCGCGGCCCGTCGCGGGCGATGATCGAGCGCGGGCTGCCGGCAGCGCTTTTGAGGTGGCGCGGATGCGCGGCGAGTATGCCTTCCAGCATCTCGTCGACGGAGCGGTTACCATCGTTGATGATCTTCTTGGTCTGCACCGGCATCCTCCCCAACTCGGCATTTTCGCAAATACTACCGCGTGTTACCGCGATTTCCACCCGGCTGCGAACATTCACGCCGCAAGTTTTTCACGCGCGGCCAGGATATCGACGCAGGCCTTGGCCGCCTCTTTTCCCTTCACTTGGAAATGTTCGAAAAAGAAGCGGTGGTGCTCGGCGCTGTCATGATAATTGTGTGGCGTCAGCACCGCTGAAAGCACCGGCACGCCGGTCGCAAGCTGCACGTTCATCATGCCGTCGATGACGGCGCTCGCCACGAATTCGTGCCGGTAGATGCCGCCATTGACGACGAAGGCCGCGCCGAGGATCGCGGCATAGCGACCGGTTCCGGCCAGGGTCTTGGCATGCAGCGGGATCTCGTAGGCGCCCGGCACGTCGAAGACATCGACGACAAAGCGGTTCTCCCGGAGTACGGCGAGTTCCGCTTCGAAGGCTTGCACGCATTGGTCGACGATGTCGGCATGCCAGCGCGCGCGAATGACGGCGACGCGGACAGTTTCAAAGTTTTGTGGGAATGCTGATTCATGGGTCCATCCTTCCGTTTCGAAGCAGAATCAGGACGCACGATACGGAATCCGGTCCGTCGAGACGGTCCGTCTTTCGCTCGTTCTCTTCCATCCGGACTATACCGTCGGCTCCGGAATCACACCGGATCTGCTGACCCTTCCGGCTAACCGGAAAGCGCTCGCGGGCTTGGGCAACCAGAAAGTGCCTTTACCGCCGGTGGGGACTTTCACCCCGCCCTGAGAACATTGACGGCGTTGCATGGAAGGGCAGGGCACTGATGTCAATCACGGCCGTTGCTGCCGCCGCCGTTCACCCGCGTTCGGGAAACATCGCCTTCAGGCCCTCGCGCGATGCCTTGGCAACGCCGCGTTCGGTGATCAGGCCTGTGACCAGGCGCGCCGGCGTCACGTCGAAGGCGGGGTTTGCCGCCGGCGTAGCCTCCGGTGACACCCGCACCTGCGCAATCTTCCCATCCGCGGTCTTGCCCCAGACTAGCGAAACCTCGTCGGGCGAGCGCTGCTCGATCGGGATTTCGCCAAGCCCGTTGCCCACCGTCCAGTCGATGGTGGGTGAGGGGAGTGCGACATAGAACGGCACGTCATTGTCGGCTGCAGCCAGCGCCTTGAGATAGGTGCCGATCTTGTTGCAGACATCGCCGTCGGCGGTGGTGCGGTCGGTGCCGACGATGACCATGTCGATCTCGCCGCGCTGCATCAGATGGCCGCCGGCATTGTCGACGATCAGCGTGTGCGGCACGCCATGACCGGCCATCTCCCAGGCGGTGAGTTGCGCACCCTGGTTGCGCGGCCGCGTCTCGTCGACATAGACGTGGACCGGAATGCGGGCTTCGGTTGCGAGATAAATCGGCGCCGTGGCGGTGCCGTAGTCGACGGTCGCCAGCCAGCCGGCATTGCAATGGGTCAGGATGTTGACCGGCTCGCTCTTCTGCTTGCGCGCCGCGATCGCCCTGATGATTTCAAGCCCGTTGGCGCCGATGGCGCGGTTGAGGCCGACATCCTCGTCGGCGATTTCGCCGGCGCGCCGGTAGGCGGCTGCGGCGCGTTGTTCAGGTGGCAGCGGCTTGAGGAAGCGCCGCATCTCATCCAGCGCCCAGCGCAGGTTGATCGCGGTTGGCCGCGTTTCATGTAAGGTCTCCCAGACCGCGTCGAGCGCGGCGTTCGAAGGGTCGTCGGCCATCCGCATGGCGACGCCGTAGGCCGCGGTGACGCCGATCAGCGGCGCGCCGCGCACCCACATGTCGCGGATCGCCGTGGCGATGCCGGCAACGGTGCCGATCCGCTCGACACGAAAATCATGCGGCAGCCAGCGCTGGTCGATGATCTCGACCGAGCGCTTGTCGTCACTTAGCCAGATGGTGCGATAATGGCGGTCGCCGACGTTCAAACTCTGCTCTCCTGCTCGATCAGCGCGGCCAGATTGTTGACCTCGTCGATGCTGTGGATCTGGCGCCGGTTGACGGCGAGGTGGCGGCCGAATTTCAGCGCCTTGGCCTCACATTTGGCGCGCAAATCCTCGTCGGCAATGGTCTCGAAATCGGCGTTGTGCGCGAGGCCAAGGATGCGCCGGTGGATCTCGATACCGGCAAAGCCCAGCAGATCGTCCCAGATCTGATGCAGCACATGGTCGAGCGCCTGTTCGGCGCCGAGCCTGTCGCCCTGATCCTCGAACAGGCTCTTCTGGTAGAGCATGCCGGTGCGCTCGGTGCGCCACAGATATGAGAACTCGGCGCGGAAGACGGACCACGTCTCTGTTGTGACGCCGAGCAGATAGGCGCGCATGGCGTCGCGCTTTCCCGCCTGCTCGTGGCCCCGCTGCGAGAAGAAGGCCATCCAGAAATTGGCCAGCAGCATGCCGATGTCGAACGCCATCGGTCCGTAAAAGGCGAATTCGGGATCGATCATCCGTGTTTCGGTGTCGGTGACCATGATCGAACCGGAATGCAGATCGCCATGCAGCAACGTTTCGGCATTGGCCGCGAACAGATGCTTCAGCCGCTGAGCCTCGACCTTGAGGTCGCGGTCGGCGCGCAGTTCGGCGACCAGGCTGTCGAGCTGCGGTGACGTATGCCGGTTCATCTTGGCATCAAAATAGGGATCGGAGAACACCAGATTCTCGGTGATGTCGCAGAGCTCGACATTGTCGGCGAACAGCGCCAGATCCGCCTTGCGATCCCTGGTCACCATCGAGAGGTCGGAGCCGCGAAACAAAGTGCGGGCCATGAACAGGCCGATATCCCTCGCAATGTTGGGCAGTTGCCGGCCTTCGATCAGCGCCCGCCGCAGGATGATGTGTGGCGACAGATACTCCATGATGATCAGCGCCTGGCTTTCGTCGAAGTGGTAGATGGCCGGCACCGAGCCGGGCGCGCGCGCCTCTTGCCGTGTCAGCGCATGATATTCGAAGAAGGAGCGCTTCAAAGGCAGCGGCCAGCTGTCGCCGACCAGGCGGACATAGGGCAGGGCCTGCTTGACGATGGCCGCACCCGTGGCGCCCTCGACGATGAAGACCAGGTTCAGATTACCGTCGCCGACTTCACGGACCTTCCAGTTCGCCGAGTCCTTGCCGATCCGCGCGCACAGCGCATCGTTTGTGGCAAGGCGCGTCGAAAGCGTCTCGACCGATAGTGCTTCGAACGGCAATTTCCCAGTCATCGTCATCCTCCCGCATATGCGCTCCTGATATAACGGAGGCATGGCGACTGGGCCAAGCTAGGAAGCCCTCTGGCAATTGTCAATCGTGTTGACAATTGCCGATGGAGCCCATAGCGTCACGGTCAGGGAGGAACGAATGGGCAATGATGCCGTGTTCCGCGTGGACGGCCTGAGGAAATCCTTCGGCCATATCGAGGTGCTTGGCGGCGTCTCGCTCGACTTGCATGCCGGCGAAGTCACCGTGCTGATGGGCGCCAACGGCGCCGGTAAATCCACCCTCGTCAAGATCATCAGTGGCGTCTACGACCATGCCAGCGGCACGATGAACCTCGCAGGTCACGAGTTTGCCCCCAATACGCCGGCGGAGGCGATCCGCGCCGGCGTCGTTACCGTTCACCAGAACATCAATGACGGCGTCGTCGCCGATCTCGACGTCGCCACCAATCTGACGCTGGACCGGCTGAGCGGCGGCAGTGCGCCGTTCCTGTTCAATCCGGGCCGTGTGCGCCGTGAGGCCAAGGCCGTTGCCGACCGCATGGGGCTGGCCATCGACCTCAAGGCCCGCATCAGCGATCTTTCGCTGGCCGACCGCCAGATGGTGGCGATCGCGCGCGCCATGGCGCATCAGCCGAAAGTGCTGATCCTCGACGAGCCGACGTCTTCGCTCTCCAGCGCCGAGGCCGACCGGTTGTTCGCTTTGCTCGACCGGCTGCGCGAGCATCAGGTGGCGATCCTCTACATCTCGCACCGCATGTCCGACATCAGGCGGCTTGCCGACCGTATCGTCTCGATGCGCGACGGCGTCATCTCGGGCGCCTTCGACAAGAAGCCGCTTGACTACGAGGGCGCGGTCAACGCCATGCTCGGCCGCAAGATCCATCTCGCTCGCATCGTCGCCAGGAACTCGGCCAAGGCCGTCCTGACGGTCGACGGGCTGCGCATTGCGGAAGGCGCCCGGCCATTCTCGTTGACGCTTGGCGACGGCGAGGTCGTAGCCGTCACCGGCCTGGTCGGCGTCGGCAAGACAGCGCTGGCCGAGACGCTGTTTGGCGTGCGCAAGCCTCTGTCCGGCACCATGATGCTGAACGGCAAGCCGTATGCACCAGGATCCACGGGCGAGGCGATCGCCGCCGGCGTGTTCCTCGTCGCCAAGGACCGCGGTGAAAACGGCATCGTCGGCGGCTTCAACATCCAGGAAAATATCAGCCTGCCTTTCCACAGGCGGATGTCGCATTTCGGTGTTCTCAAGCGTCGCCTCGAACGCGCAACCGCGCGCCGGCAGATCGAGGAGTTGGGCATCGTCTGCCGCTCGGAGAAGGACGAAATGCCCACGCTTTCGGGTGGCAACCAGCAGAAGGTGATGGTCGCCCGCTGGATGGCTCAAGATGCAAAACTGTTCATCCTCGACGAGCCGTTTCAGGGCGTCGACATCTCCGCCAGGCGCGACATCGCGGCCAAGCTCAGGGCAAGCGCCAACGGCCGGGCGACGCTGCTGTTCGTCACCGAACTCGACGAGGCGCTGGAAACGGCTGACCGCATCCTGGTGATGTCGGAGCAGACGATCGTCGGCGAACACCGCAACGGCGACGTCGACATGGATCGCCTGCTCGCGGAAGTCGCGGGCGGGCCGCTGCACAGCGCGGCATGAGATCGCAAGACGATGATGAGACGTGGAACGGATGAAGGCATGAGTTCAGTTTGGGTAGAAATGGCGATAGCGCGCGGGAGTGCTGAATGACGCTGCGCGACTACGCCATTCGCTACGGCTTCATCCTTCTGCTGTTCGGGCTGATCGCCTATTTCGCCATCGCCGCCGACGGCTTCGTCTCGCCGCAAAGCGCCGTCTTCATCTTCCAGTCGGTCGCCATCACCGGCGTGCTGGCGCTCGGCGTCACCGCCACGCTGGTCGTCGGCGGCTTCGACCTGTCGATCGGCTCCGTTGCCACCAGCGCCATGATGGCGGCGGCCTATGTGATGGTCGTGCTGGAGCAGAATGCCCTCGTCGCTGTCATCGCCTGTCTCCTGATCGGAGCCGTGGTCGGCCTCATCAATGGCTGGCTGATCGTCTATATGCGCGTGCCCGATCTTCTGGCGACGCTCGGCATGATGTTCCTGCTTGTCGGCTTGCAGCGCATCCCGACCGAGGGCCGCTCGATCGCCACCGGCATGACCATGCCCGACGGCTCGGTCGCCAATGGCAAATTCTCCGACGCTTTCCTGGCGCTCGGCCGCCACCGCTTCGATTTCTTCATCCCGAACCTCATTCCGGTGTCGGTCGTGGTCCTGATCGTGCTCGCCGTGCTGATCTGGTTCTTTCTCGAATACACCCGTTTCGGCCGCATGATGTATGCGGTCGGCAGCAATGAACGGGCTGCCGAACTCGCCGGCGCGCCTGTCAAGACATACAAAATCTGGGCCTACATTATATCAGGCGTTTTTGCCTCGATCGGCGGCATTTTGCTTGCCGCCCGGCTTGGACGCGGCGACATCGCCTCGGGTAATAATCTCCTGCTCGACGCCGTCGCCGCGGCGCTCATCGGCTACGCGGTGCTCGGGGCCGCCAAGCCGAACGCCTTCGGCACGGCCGTCGGCGCGCTGTTCGTCGGTATCCTGCTGCAAGGCCTCACCATGATGAACGCGCCTTACTACACGCAGGATTTCGTCAAGGGCGTGGTTCTGGTCGTCGCCCTTGTCTTCACCTTCGCCCTTTCCGGCCGGGGCAGGAGGTAGCTTTCGACCGGATCCGATTTCTGAGTTCAACAAGTGGAGGAAACAAAGTGAAGATCACAAGAAGACTTCTGGGCAAGGCAGCCCTCGGGCTGGCCTGTGCAACGATGCTGATGCAATTCCCGGCTCTTGCCGCGGACAAGCCGGCGCCCTTCGACAAGCCGGGCGTCAAGATCGCGCTCGTCCGCTATCTCTCGACCGGCGACTTTTTCCAGGCCTATCTGTCCGGCGTCGAAGCGCAATCGAAGGCCCTCGGCGTCGATTTGCGCGTGCTCGACAGCCGCCAGGACGCCGCGCTTCAGGCCGACATGGTCGACCAGGCCATCGCGCTCGGCGTCCAGGGCATCATCATCCAGCACGGTCTGACGGAATCGATGAAGGACGCCGCCCAGCGCGCCGTCGACGCCGGCATCAAGGTGGTCGCCTTCGACGTCAATGTCGAAAACCCCAAGATTCCGCAGATCGAGCAGTCCGACCGCGACCTCGCGCGGCTGGCGCTCGAACAGGCGGTCAAGGACAATGGCGAGAGCTGGAAGGCCGGCTACGTCTATGTCGCCGGCATCGCGCCGCTCGACCGCCGCAACGAGACCTGGGTCGACGTCAAGAAGAAGTACTCTGGCATCAACGAAGTCGCCATGTTCGGCACGCTCGACAATCCGATCGCCAATTCCGTCGCTAACCAGGCGCGTTCGGTGCTGTCGGCCCACCCCGACATCAAGGTGATGTTCGCCCCCTATGACGAATTCGCCAAGGGCGTCAAGATCGCCGTCGACGAGGCAGGGCTGAACAAGGACATCAAGATTTACTCGGCCGACATCTCGACGTCCGACATTGCCGCCATGCGCGAGCCCGACAGCGCCTGGGCGGCGACTGCCGCCACCAATCCGGCCGTCGTCGGCCAGGTCTCCGTGCGCGCTCTGGCGCAGTTGCTTGCCGGCGAAGACCCCGGCCACAACGTCATCGTGCCGCCGACGCTGATCACCCAGAAGGAACTGATCGACAAGGACATCAAGAACATGGAAGACCTGTCGGCCAAGCTGCCGCAATTCGCCCATGCCGATGTCGCCATGCCGGCCTGGATGCCGAACCCGAACGCTAACTAGCGTTCGACCTCGAACGAACGAGAGGGCCGCCAAGGGGCGGCGCTCTCTATTTCCGTCGCGCCGATCAGAGATCAAGGCCGCAGGCGCGGCGGATCGCGATCTGTACCGGGGATGGTGGCAGGGCCGGATCGAAACCGCCCTTTGGCAGCAATGGCGGCTGCGCCAGGAAACGCGGTTGCGTTCCGCGATGCGGCTGCGCGGCGTGCACGATGAAGGGGTGGCACAGGAAGACCGTTCCGGCACCACCGGTTGCCAGGACCTCGTCGCAGGTTTCCGTTTCGCTAAAGCCGTTCTCCGCCAGTTCCTGCAGCGTCATGCCTTCCGGCCCGCGAGGCAGCAGCCGGCGCGCGATCATATGGTGCGAGCCAACCCGAATTCTCGTGGGCGCATCGTCAGGTCCCACGTCTGAAAACAGGAAGAGCATCAGCAACGCGCGTCCCTTGCTTGTGACGTTGATCCGCCATTGCATGAAATCCGCATGGTCAGTTCCGAAGCTCGTATCGACATGCCAGCCGGCATCGCCGGAATCCTGCTTCGAAGGGAAACGGATCGGAAACGTTCCAAGCCCCGCCGGAGCGATCCATCGGCCCTTTCCTGCGAGCGCGTCATAGGCCTTGTGAAGCCGTGGCGTGTTGGCTGCTTCAACGAATGGGCGTTGCGTCATGACGCCGAGGCGAACGACAGGCTGTTTCCATTCTTCCGGGCGATCAGGCGCAAGGCTCATCTCTGCCCACAACATGTCGCGGCACGTCCGGGCAAGGGCGCCGCTGAACGCACC
Organism: Mesorhizobium sanjuanii; assembly: GCF_002529485.1. Classification (NCBI taxonomy): domain Bacteria; kingdom Pseudomonadati; phylum Pseudomonadota; class Alphaproteobacteria; order Hyphomicrobiales; family Phyllobacteriaceae; genus Mesorhizobium; species Mesorhizobium sanjuanii. Next base: position 69,335 of record NZ_NWQG01000006.1, on the reverse strand, counting down.
CTCCAGCACGACATACCCGTGATCGATGAATTGACCGACCTGAGCCTCGCTCAGGCCGAATTGACTGGATCTGGTCATTGTCCATTGTCTCCACTCGGCGACCGATACCGCGTCGCCGTCAAACTGCTCGACGCATCAAGCGCCCCGAAACGTTGCTCGGGTCAGGCGAGCGGGAAGAATGTGGACATGAACATAATGCATCCGAAGTAGGCCGGCGCCGCCCGCAATGCAAGCGCGCTAGGCCAGCGTCGTTGGAAATGCAGGCAGCTCTTGGCGTGCCCTCAAGCGATCCCTACCGCAGCGCCGCCGCGATATTGCCGCCATCCACTGTCGTCACATCCGCGGTGGTCCGCTCGGCCAGCGCCTGATGCAGGAAGGCCAAAGCCACGTCCTCGGCCGTCACTTCCTGCCCGAGCAGATTGCCGGACATGTATTCCTTCTCCGACACGCCGCGCGCGCCCGAGCGGCTGGCAATCATGGCGTCGGTCAACAGTCCGGAGCGGATGCGGTCGGCATTGACGGCGTTCGAGCGGATGCCGTGAGCGCCGTAGTCGAGCGCATATTGCCTCGACAGGAACAGTGTCGCCGCCTTCGGTATGCCGTAGGCGCCGAACTTCGGCCCCGGATTTACCGCCTGCTTGGAAGTGTTGAACAGGAGAACGCCGCCGGTGCCCTGTTCGAGCATGATGCGCACCGCGTTTTGCGCCGCCGATTGGTGGGCGAAGAAATTGAGCTCGAAGCTCCTGCGCAAAATGGCGTCGTCGAGTTCCCCGATCCGGCCTTCCCAGGCAGCGCCTGCATTGGAAACCAGGATGTCGACACCGCCGAAGACGGCGATGGCCTTGTCGAACGCAGCACGCATCTGAGCCGGATCGGTGATGTCAGTGCCGATGCCGATCGAATTGTTGCCAGCCTTCCTTGCCGCTTCGGCAGCCTTCGTCGCGTCGAGATCGACAATGACGGCGTGCGCCCCATTGTCGGCGAACAGCTTCGCGGTGGCGGCACCGATCGCCCCGGCGCCGCCGGTGACCAGCACCACCTGGCCGGTCAGCGGCTTCGGCTTGTTGGAGGCGAGCTTGGCCTGTTCCAGCGACCAGTATTCGAGCGGGAACAGGTCGGCTTTCGACAGCGGCCGGAAGTCACCGACCGCTTCTGCGCCGCGCACCGCCTCGATCCACATCTCGCCGACATCGGAGGCGATCTTCGCGTCCTTGAGCGTGCGGCCATGGCCGAACATGCCGAGGCCCGGCACCAGCGTCAGGCGCGGCATCGGGTCGAGCATCGTGCGCTTCACATCGTCGAGCCCGTCATTGCTTTCGAAATAGGCGCGATAATCCTTGGCGAATGCCTCGACGTGGCTGCTGATGACGGATTTGTAGTCGTTTATTTTCGCCGCGTCGGGCGCCGGCAGCGCCATCGGTCCGGTCTTGATGCGGATCGACAGATCAGGCGTCGACACCCCGCGCCCGGCATAGTCGGCAATCCTGGCCGAATTGATGAAATCGACGATCGCGTCCGAGGTGCGGAAGTCGCTGATCATGCGGTCGAAGCGGCCTTCGCCGCGCGCTACCGCCACTGCGCCGCGCAGCATCGGTGCGACTTCCGCAGCCGTCGCCAGTCTCGAAGGCAGGACGGCTTTTTCGGTGCGAGGCTTGCCCTGCCTGGCGATGAAATCCTCGGCGACGTTCACGTAATGGATCATGCGGTCATAGGCCTGCCTGGCATCGTCGCCGAAAGTGAAGATGCCATGCTTGTCGAGGATCAGGCCTTCGACCGTCGGATCGGCTTCGAAGACATCGGCGGCCGCTTTCGCCAGGTCGAAGCCCGGCATGATGTAGGGCACGTAGCCCATCCTGCTGCCGAAGACCTTCTCGCTCAGCGCCTCGCTGTCGTCCTGGTCGACGATGGCCAGAACGGCGGTCGAATGCGTGTGATCGACGAATTTATGCGGCAGGAAGGCATGCAGCAGTGTCTCGACCGAAGGATTCGGCGAGGATGGATCGATGAGGTTCGCCCGCTGCAGGGCAACCATGTCCTCGTCGGAGAGTTTTTTCAGCGACCGCGCCTTCAGCAGCGCGCCGAGCTTGACCGCCGGCAGGCCCTGGGGCTCGATGACGCCCATGTCCCAGCCGCTGCCCTTGACGCAGAGCACGTCCCATTCGTCGCCGACGAGGTCGGTCGCCTTCGTCTTGCAGGAGGTGTTGCCGCCGCCATGCAGGACAAGCCGCGGCTCGCCGCCCAGCAGCCGTGTCGTGTAGACGCGCAGCGCCAGATCCCGGCCGACGCCCTTTTTCGCATAGTCGGCAACCAGCTTTTCCGCGTCGCCGTCATTCCACAGGTTCTTCATCTTTGCTTGGTCCGATTGTTTTGTCGTTGTGAACAGGAATGCCGCGACGCCTTGATGACAATGCGCCTGCGGCAAGAATTGCGCTTGCTATGGGGCCGTTTCTGCCGCCGGTCCGGCATGGTCCAGCAGCCGCCGCGCCATTCGCGCACCGACCACGAGATGTGTGCACAGCCCGCCGGCGATCGCCGCGATCAGCGGTTCGAACTTGCTGTCCTCCTGCACGACCATGAGTCGCTTTTCGATCTTGCGCAGCGATGACAGCGCCGCCGAAATGACCCGCCGATTGTAGCTGCAGTCGAGCGCCTTGCCTTCGGCGTCGATGATCTGCCCGGCGATGACGCCGGCTGCCCCCGCCTTTCGCAATGCCGCCATCTCCTCGGCCGTCAGCGCGCCGCATTTGACGACGTGGCTGTCGGCATCGACGGTGCCGACCGAATAGAGCGCCAGGTCGCAGTCGCCAATGCCCGACAACTGCTCGCGGATCACCGGCTCGGCGCGCAGGCCGCGCGCCAGTTCTTCCGTCGTCAGCACCAGCGGCGCATAGAAATTGAGCCCCTTTGCGTTGAGCCGGCGCGCGATCTCCATGGTGCATTGGTCGGGCCGGTACGAATAGGGGGCTCCGAGATTGCCGCAGAGCTGCACCACCGTGACGTCCTGCAGGTCGGCATAGGACATGATGTCGGCGATCGTATAGACCGTGCGTCCCCAGGCGACGCCGATGCGGTCGCCCTTCTTGACCAGTTCGAGGAAGACGCTCGCCGCAAGCACCGCGATATCGATCGACGGATCGGCGACATGGCCGTTCTCCGGCGCGATCCAGACCGCGTCGAGCTTCAGCGCGTCTTCGAGCTTGCGCGCCAGCACATCGTCGGTGAAGAGCTGTGTCGAGGTCGAGATGTTGACGATGCCGGTCTCGCGCGCCTTGCGCAGATACATGGCGACCGAGGCGCGGGAGATCTTGAGCTGGCTGGCCACCTGGTCCTGGCGCAGGCCATGAGCATAATAGAGCCAGGCGGCCTTGTGGATAAGCTGTTCTGCCGGTCGGATCGCCATGCCATCTCCCTCTCTGACATTATTCACGGCTCTCGACAAAAGTCAACGAAGCTAAGGTGTGGTTGGCCTCCGTTATGTCAGCAATTGCGCATTTATTGTTATTGCCGTACCTTTGGGTCAAACAGGAGGTACGAGAATGAACGTATCATTGGGAGACCGCTGGGAAACCTTTGTGTCCAACATTGTGAAGCATGGTCGCTATGGCTCTGCCAGCGAAGTCGTGCGCGAGGGCTTGCGTCTGGTCGAGGAACGCGAGGAAAAGCTGAAGGCGCTGCGCGCCATGCTCGACAAATCGTTTGCCGACGACGGTGAAGCGACCGAACACGATATTGATGCGGCCATGGAAGCCAAGGCTGAGCAACTCGCAAAGGAAGGCTTCTAGGAGTGCCACGGCTGCGCATGTTGCCGTCGGTACAGACAGACCTGGTCGATATCTTTGAATACATAACTCGCGAAAGCGGCAGTCTGGTGATTGGCCGACGTTTTGTGGATGCTCTGCGCCAGAAATGCCGTGATCTGTCGAGTTTGCCGGCGACGATTGGCCGAGCTCGTCCCGATCTACGGCCGGATGTCCGAAGTTTCGCTTTCAGAGGATACGTGATTTTCTTCCGCTATGACGGCGATTGGTTCGAGGTGGCGAACATCGTCGAAGGGCATCGGGACATCGATGGTTTGTGGTCGGAAGGTGAGGGCGGGGAGCGGCGTCAGGAATAGCTGAGTCTCGTGGGTTCGATAAAATGGGGAGGACGGGGATGGGCAATCGGTATGAACAGGATCTCGACAGGAACGCGGCCAACTACCAGCCGTTGACGCCACTGACCTATCTGGAGCGGGCGGCAAGCACCTACCCCGATCATGTCGCCATCATTCATGGCCGCCAGCAAACCACCTATCGCGATTTCTGGCGGCGGTCGTTGAAGCTCGCCTCGGCGCTTTCGAAACATGGCATCGGCAAGGGCGACACCGTTACCGTCATGCTCTCCAACACGCCGCCGATGCTGGAAGCACATTTCGGCGTGCCGATGACCAGGGCAGTGCTGCATTCGCTTAACACCCGCCTCGATGCCGCGGTCATCGCCTTCCAGTTCGACCACGCCGAGACGAAAGTGCTGATCGTCGACCGCGAATTCGCCGGCGTCGTCAGGCAAGCGCTGGCCATGGCCAAGGTCAAGCCGCTGGTCATCGACTATGACGATCCGGAGTACGCCGCCGACGCGCCATATCCCAAGGGCGAGTGCATCGGCACGCTCGACTACGAGGAGTTTGTCGCCGGCGGCGACGAGGATTTCGCCTGGTCGATGCCCGACGACGAATGGGACGCGATATCTCTCAACTACACCTCCGGCACCACAGGCAATCCCAAGGGCGTTGTCTACCACCATCGCGGCGCGGCGCTGATGGCCTACACCAACACCATCCATGCCGGCATGGCCAAGCATGCTGTCTATCTCTGGACGCTGCCGATGTTCCATTGCAACGGCTGGTGTTTTCCCTGGACGCTGGCCATCCAGGCCGGCACCCATGTCTGCCTGCGCTGGGTGCGGCCAAAGCCGATCTACGACGCGATCGCCGACCATCGCGTGACCCATCTGTGCGGCGCGCCGATCGTCATGTCGGTGCTGATCAACGCCAGGGATGAGGATAAGCGCGAGTTCCCGCAAACCGTCACCTTCAACACCGCTGCGGCGCCCCCGCCGGAAGCCGTGCTGTCGGGCATGGCCGATGCCGGCTTTGCCGTCACCCATCTTTACGGCCTGACCGAGACTTACGGGCCGGCCGTCGTCAACGAATGGCATGGCGAGTGGGATGGGTTGGACAAGGGTCCGAAGGCGGCGAAGAAGGCCAGGCAAGGCGTGCGCTATGCCGCACTCGAAGGCCTGACCGTGATGGATCCCGCGACGATGGAAAAAACCCCGGCCGATGGCGAGACGATCGGCGAGGTCATGTTCCGCGGCAACATCGTCATGAAGGGCTATCTGAAGAACCGCAAAGCCAGCGACGAGGCCTTTGCCGGCGGCTGGTTCCACTCCGGCGACCTCGGCGTCATGCATCCCGATGGCTATATCCAGCTCAAGGACCGCTCCAAGGACATCATCATTTCCGGCGGCGAGAACATCTCCTCGATCGAGGTCGAGGACGCGCTCTACAAGCATCCGGCCATCGCCTCCTGCGGCGTGGTCGCCAGATCCGACGACAAATGGGGCGAGGTGCCGGTCGCCTATGTCGAACTGAAGCCAGCCAAGACGGCGACAGAGGCCGAGATCATCGAGCACTGCCGCTCACTTCTTGCCCGCTTCAAGGTGCCGAAAGCGGTGATCTTCGCTGAAATCCCAAAGACCTCGACCGGCAAGATCCAGAAGTTCCGGCTGCGGGAAATGGCAAAGGGCGCCTGATAGGCGGCCCCGGACTTCGGCAAACATCAGTCGATTCTGTCACCATATGTCACCAGGCGTACACGTACGTCGAAATCGCATTGACAGATCGTTGGTTTCGATTTACGAGTGACGAAAGTTGAAATTCGTCACTCGTAACTGACAGAGAGCTATGTCTGAAACCGCCCACATAGTGGCCGACCCCACCCGCCAGGAGAATGTGACGCGCATTCTCGACTGCGCCGAACGCCTGTTTCGTCACTATGGCTACGGCAAGACCAATGTTGCCGACATCGCCCGCGAACTCGGCATGTCGCCGGCCAATATCTATCGTTTCTTTGCCTCCAAGGTCGAAATCCACCAGGCCGTGTGTGGCCGGATGCTCGGCGCAAGCTACAAGATGGCCTACGAGATTTCCCGTCTGCCGATCAGCGCAGAGGAGCGGCTGCGGCGCTACGTGCACGCGCAGTACAAAATGACGATGGAGGTCATGCTCGACGACCAGAAGGTCCATGAGATGGTCATCGTCGCCCTTGAGCGTGACTGGGGCGTCATCGACAAGCATGTCGACAGCATCCACGATCTGTTCGCCGAGGTGATCCGCGAGGGCATCGAAGCGGGCGAGTTTGCCGACCAGGATCCGGTGATCGCCTCGCGCTGCTTCGGCGCCGCCACAGTCATTCTGTGCCACCCGCAGATGGTGGCGCAGTGTCTTGCCAAGACCAATCGGGCAATGCCCGACGATCTCATCGACTATGCGATCAAAGCCTTGAAGAAATAGCCGCCGCCAGCCGGCGCCGGTGTCGACAACTCATCTCCAGTCAGGAGTGCGAAAGTGTCTTTGTCCAGTTCCATCATCCGCAGGTTGCCAGTCGCCGGCCTTGTCGTTGCCACGCTCGGGCTGGCCGCCTGCTCGCAGGAAAAAGCTGAAGTCAAGGAGATCATTCGCCCGGTCAAGGTGGTCGAGATCGCCAAGGCGAACGACACCCGCGAACTCTCCTACTCCGGCTCGGTGCATGCCCGCACCGAGATGAATCTTGGCTTCCGTATCAACGGCAAGATCACCGAGCGCCTGGTCGATATCGGCGACAGGGTGAAGCCGGGCGATGTCCTTGCCCGCATCGATCCCGCCGACTACGAGCTCTCCGTCAGCAGCGCCAAGGCAGCACTTGATGCCGCCGAAAGAGGGGTCGAGACAGCGGGTCTTGCGCGCCGTCGCGCCGAACAATTGTTTACCAGGAACGTCTCGTCAAAATCGCAGTTGGAGCAGGCAACTCTCAGTTACGATCAAGCGGTCGCCACCCGGGATTCCGCTCGGTCGTCGCTGGACCAGGCGAAGAACCAGGTTCTCTACACCGACCTCAAGGCGGACAGGAACGGCATCGTCACATCGGTCGCCGCCGATGTCGGCCAGGTGGTTGGCTCCGGCAGTCCGGTCGTGACCGTTGCCGTCGATGGCGAAAAGGAAGTGCTGATCGCCGTTCCGGAAATGGACATCGCCCAGTTCAAGCCGGGCAAGGACGTCAAGGCAGGCTTCTGGTCCGACGATGCGCTGACGCTCGACGGCAAGGTTCGCGAAGTCGCCGGCAGCGCCGATCAGCAATCGCGTACCTTTGCCGTTCGTGTCAGCCTGCCAAACGATCCGCGTGTGCTTCTCGGCATGACCGCGACCATTGAAGCCTCTATATCCAACAGCCAGCAAAGCGTTGCGATCCCGTTGAGCGCGCTGGCGCAGAAGGATGGCCAAAAGATCGTCTGGACCGTGGACCGCAACGGCGACACCGTCCATGCACGGCCGGTCAAGGTCGCCGAATTCGCTCCCGACGGCGTGCGTGTTGCCGAAGGGCTGAAGCCCGGCGACGTCGTCGTCGCTGCCGGCACGCAGTTCATGACCGAGAATCTGAAAGTAAAGCTTTCCGGCGATGCGCTGCAATCCGCGTCGACCGAGGATGACGGTGACATCACCAGCAGCCTGCGCTGAAGCGCAGGGCGAATGAAGGCCCCACTTGTGTGATTGCCGAGGCGCAAGCCGCGGGTGGGCACGGTTTCTGGGCGGCGAGCGCCCGATTGTCGAGACGCGAGGTCGATGTACCCCCCACATCGATCCTCGTGCCCCACCACGACGAGTGTCTCTCCGCTCGGAAAGCCTCGCCGCCCGGAAGCCAGATCGAAAATTCATGAGCAGCAAGCGCGAGCGCTGCCGATCAATTGGACAGGACTGGCGTCATGACCACCGACAGCACTGAAAAGCGGCCTTTCAATCTTTCGCGCTGGGCAATCGGCCACCCGAGCATTGCGCGGTTTCTGTTCGGCCTGATCATCATTGCCGGCGCGCTCGGCCTGATGCGCATGGGCCAGAAGGAAGATCCGGATTTCACCTTCCGCGTCATGGTCGTCCAGGCCGTCTGGCCGGGCTCCTCGATCAAGGAGATGGAGGACCAGGTCGTCAACAAGATCGAGCGCAAGCTGCAGGAAACGCCGCATCTCGATTTCATCCGCTCCTATACGCGCGCCGGCAGCGCCATCATCACCGTTCAGATCAAGGGCGACACCAATCCGGCGCAGGTGGCGGACGCCTTCTACCAGGTGCGCAAGAAGGTCGGCGACATATCAGGCGACTTGCCGCAGGGCTTGCTCGGCCCATACTTCAACGACGAGTTCGGTGACACTTTCATCACGCTGCATTCGATCAGCGGCGATGGCTACAGCTATCCCGAGCTGAAGAAATTCGCCATCCAGGCGCGCGACATGCTGTTGACGACGCCCGGTGTCGAAAAGGCCGTCATCATCGGCGACCAGCCCGAGAAGCTCTATATCGACGTTTCGTCGAAGACGCTTGCAGAGCGTGGCCTGACGCTCACCGATCTGCAGAATGCGATCAAGGGGCAGAACAATGTCGATCCGGCGGGCTCGGTCGATACCGGCGCGAACTCGGTGCGCATCTCGGTCGAAGGCGACGTGACCAAGGCTGCCGACATCCGCGAGCTTCGCCTGCGCGCCGGCAACCAGGTGACGCGGCTGGGCGACATCGCCACCGTCACCTCCGGCCTCGAAGACCCCTATCAGCGCAAATACCGCTACAACGGCCACGACAGCGTCCAGCTCGGCGTAGTCATGGCCAAGGGCTTCAACGTCAGGGACGTCGGCAAGGATGTCGAGGCGACCTACCAACGCTTCGAGGAAGGGCTGCCCTATGGCGTTGCGGTCGACCAGATTTCCGACCAGCCTGAGGTCGTCAAGGACGCCGTCAACGAGTTCATGGAAGCGCTCGGCGAGGCGCTGCTGATCGTGCTTGTCGTCTCGTTCCTTTCGATCGGCTGGCGTTCCGGCCTGGTGATCGCGATCGCCATTCCGCTGGTGCTGGCCGCCACTTTCGCCATCATGTACGAAATCGGCATCGATCTGCAGCGCATCTCGCTCGGCGCGCTGATCATCGCGCTCGGTCTCCTGGTTGACGACGCCATGATCGTTGTCGAGATGATGGAGCGAAAGCTCGAGGAAGGATTGGTCAAGATCGAGGCGGCGAGCTTCGCCTATTCCTCCACCGCCTTCCCGATGCTGACCGGCACGCTGATCACCACCGCAGGCTTCATCCCGGTGGGCTTCGCGGCTTCGACCGCCGGGGAATATGTGCGCACCCTGTTCTACGTCGTCGGCATCGCGCTGGTCGTGTCCTGGTTCGTGGCGGTCTATTTTACGCCCTGGCTCGGCCATATGATCCTCAAGCAGCGCAAGCACGCCGGCAGTCACCACGATGCCTTCGACACAAGCTTCTACCGCCGGCTTCGCGCCACGGTCGGCTGGGCCGTGCGCCATCGCATCATCGTGCTGGCCATGACGCTGATGACCTTCGCCACCAGTCTCTGGGCATTCCAGTTCATTCCGCAGAACTTCTTCCCGCAATCGTCGCGTCCGGAAATCCTTGTCGATCTCTGGCTGCCGGAAGGCACCAGCATCAAGGAGGTCGAGACGCAGGCCAAGGCGCTCGAATCAAGGATGATGGACGACCCGGACAAGCGCTTCATCGCCACCTATATCGGCGAAGGCGCGCCGCGCTTCTTCCTGCCGCTCGACCAGCAGCTCAGGAATCCGAACTTCGCCCAGCTCCTGGTGATGGCCAAGGACGAGCCGGCCCGCGAGCGGCTGATCGTCAAGATGCGCACCATCCTGGCTGAGGATTTCCCGTCGATCCGCGCCAAGGTCGACCGCCTGTTCCTCGGTCCGCCGACCGGCTGGCCGGTGCAGATGCGCGTCATGGGTCCGGACCGCCAGGAAGTGCGCCGCATCGCCGACGAGGTGAAGGCGAAATTCCAGGCAAACCCGCTGCTCGGCGCCGTGCACGACGACTGGCTGGAGCCGGTGCCGGCGATGAAGCTGGTGATCGACCAGGATCGCGCCCGCGCGCTCGGTGTCACCTCGCAACGCATTCGCCAGATGCTGCAGGCGACGATGTCCGGCGCGCCGCTCGACGACTTCCGCGACGGCGAGGAGACGGTTTCCATTGTCGCCCGCGAGCCGGAGGCGAGCCGCAAGCTGCTGTCGTCGGTTGACTCCGTCTACATCCCGACCGATTTCGGCGGCTTCGTGCCGCTGTCGCAGGTGGCCAAGGTGGTGCCGGTGCTCGAGCAGGGCATCGAATGGCGGCGCGACCGCCTGCCGACCATCAGCGTGCGCGCCACGCTGCCGGACGGCGTGCAGTCGAACGACGTCGTCACCAAGATGTACAGCGACATGAAGGACCTGCGTGCGGGTCTGGCGCCCGGCTACAAGATCGAGATCCAGGGCGGCGCCGAGGATTCGGCTGAAAGCCAGGCTTCAATCGCGGCCAAGGCTCCGATCATGCTGGCCGTCATCGTCGTGCTGCTGATGATCCAGCTGCAGCATTTCGGCAAGGCGATGCTGGTGCTGGCGACCGGCCCGCTCGGCATCATTGGTGCTGCGGCAGCCCTTTTGATCAGCGGCGCGCCGTTCGGCTTCGTCGCCATCCTTGGCGTCATTGCGCTGCTCGGCATCATCATGCGCAACTCGATCATCCTGGTCGACCAGATCGACCAGGACATCGCGAGAGGCATGGAGCGCTCGGAGGCCATCATCGGCTCGGCCGTCCGCCGTTTCCGGCCGATCGTGCTGACGGCTATGACGGCGGTGCTGGCGCTGATCCCGATCTCGCGCGCGGTCTTCTGGGGTCCGCTGGCCTATGCCATGATGGGCGGCATCCTGGTGGCCACCGTGCTCACCATCCTCGTCCTTCCGGCTGGCTATGCCCTGTTCTTCGGCAGGGAGCCCAAGAAGGCTGCCGAGCAGGCGCCCGGGGCAGGGGGGGCGGAAGAAAGCGAAAGGCCCCAAATGCAACTGCCCCTGGCGGCCGAGTAATCCTTGCTGGCGCATAGGATGCGCCGGCCAAAAAATGCTAGAACGCCGTACGTCTGACGTGCGGCGTTGTGGCGTCCTCCATTACAGGGCGGCTATATGCCCGCCTCACAAGGAGGAACACATTGACCCTGGCTCAGACCTCGATAGACCCACGCCTGCCGATCGACGGACGCCATCGCCAGATGTTCATCGATGGCGCCTGGGTCGACGCCCGCTCGGGCCGCACCATGGAGACCCGCAATCCGGCGACCGGCGCGGTCATCGCCACGGTACCGCGTGGCGATCGCCAGGACATCGACTTGGCCGTGGCCGCGGCGCGCAAGGCCTTCGATGGTCCATGGAGCCGGTCCAAGCCCTATGAACGGCAGGTGCTGCTCCTCAGGATCGCCGACCTTTTCGAAAAGCATTGGGAAGAGATCAGCCGGTCGGACACGACCGACATGGGCATGCCGATCATGCGCACCCGCGCCAACGGCAACCGCGTCATCGGTATGCTGCGCTATTATGCCGGCATGGCCACGGCGCTGCATGGCGAGACGATCGAAAACTCGCTGCCGGGTGAGGTCGTCTCTTTCACCCGCAAGGAGCCGGTCGGCGTCGTCGGCGCCATCATTCCGTGGAATGCGCCGACCGCCGCCTCCGTCTGGAAGATCGGGCCGGCGCTGGCGACAGGCTGCACCATCGTGCTGAAGCCGTCGGAAGAGGCGCCGCTGACGCCGCTCTTGATCGCCGACATCATGAACGAGGCCGGCGTTCCGCCAGGCGTGGTCAACATCGTGACTGGGACCGGATCCGAGGCGGGTGCGGCACTTGCCGAGCATATGGGCGTCGACAAGGTCGTCTTCACAGGTTCGACTGCCACAGGACAGTCCATCGTCCGCGCTTCGGCCGGCAATCTCAAGCGCGTCTCGCTGGAACTCGGCGGCAAGTCGCCGGTCATCGTCTGCGCCGACGCCGATCTCGACAAAGCGGTGCCGGTAGCGGCGATGTCGGTGTTCGCCAACTCCGGCCAGATCTGCATCGCCGGTTCGCGCCTGTTCGTCGAACGCTCCATCCATGACGAGTTCGTCGAGCGGCTGGCTGCCCATGCCAAGGGCCTCAGGGTCGGCGACGGCATCGACCCGACAACTGAGATCGGTCCGTTGGTTTCACTGCGGCAACTCGAACGGGTCACTGGTTTTCTCGAAGCCGGTACGGCCGAGGGCGCGACGCTCGTGACCGGCGGCGCACGGCTGACGGAAGGCGTGCTCGCGGCCGGCAATTTCGTCGCGCCGACCGTCTTTGCCGGCGTCTCGGACGAGATGAGGATTGCGCGCGAGGAAATTTTCGGGCCGGTTATTTCGGCGCTGCCCTTCGATACGCTGGACGAGGCGGTCGAGCGCGCCAACAATACGCCCTATGGCCTTGCCGCCGGCGTCTTTACCCAGAACGTCGCCAAGGCGCATCAGCTTTCACGGAAGATCCGCGCCGGCTCGGTCTGGGTCAATACCTATCACGCCATCGATCCGGCCGTACCCTTCGGCGGCTACAAGATGAGCGGCTACGGTCGCGAGGGCGGCGCCGAGCACCTCGATGAGTATCTCAGCACCAAGGGCGTGTTCATCAAAATCGACTGAGCAGGCCGCCAGTACAGACCAAACATTCGAAAAATGCTCACGGGGAAGTTTTGTGGTGCCGGCCCGCTCCTGGACACCGGTCATCCGCGTGGGACAAGCGGCGGCTCTCCTTTTTCAACGCCGCCGCAAACAGAAAAATTATCCGCGGTTTTCCGTCGTGGCGAGCATCCATTCCTTTCTCTCAATCGCAATGTCTATAAAAAGTGGACATCGCAGTCGGGCTGCTTCGCAGCCGCGTGCGTGCAAGGGTTGCCGCCGAACAGGCGAGGCCGACGTCTCCGAGGACGCCTTCAACTGACCACGGCAAAGTTGGCGAGGCGATCTGGCGAAATAGCGGAACTAAGGCTAGAGCGATCTGCCGGGGGGCATGATGCAAGTGAGATCCTCATGCTTGTCGACTATTCGCCTGTTTCCAGGATCGTGGGGCAACTGACCAGTCCCGGAAAGCGCCTTGGCGCCGCAATCAGCGCGGCCTGGCCAGCGACGGTCCTCGTTATGACGATAATACTCGTTTGGGAGTTCTATACCCGCTATTCCGGCATCAAGCCGACGACGCTGCCGGCGCCGTCGCGCGTCCTCCAGCAGATTGTCGAAAACCGTCAGGCGCTGATCGACAACGCGCTTCCCACGGTCGCCGCGACGTTGAGCGGTTTTGCGCTTTCGGTGGCGTCCGCCTTCATCTCTTCGATCCTGGTCGATTTCGTGCGGCCGCTGCGCCGTGCGCTGTTCCCGGTGTTCATCATCAGCCAGACGCTGCCGCTGGTGGCGATCGCGCCGCTCGTCGTTCTCTGGTTCGGCTTCGGCCTGCTGCCCAAGATATTGCTGGTCGCGCTGGTCACCTTCTTCCCCATGATGGTGGCGCTGGTCCAGGGCTATGACTCGACCGACAAGGACATGGAGTGGCTGCTGCGCTCCATGGGCGCCACCCGCGCGCAGGTGTTCCTCAAGGCGCGGCTGCCATCGGCCATTCCCTTCTTTTTCACCGGACTGCGCATTTCGATCACCTATGCGGTGGTCGGTGCGATCTTTGCCGAATATTCAGGTGCGGCGAAGGGACTCGGCATCTACATGCTTGCCGCCAAGAACAATTTTCGTCCCGACCTCGTGCTGGCGGCGGTCTTCTGCAGCGCTCTCATCACGCTTGTCCTCTTTGGCTGCACGGTCCTGATCGAGCGCTTGTCCATGCCTTGGGAGCAAGTGCGCAAGGACGACCGCAAATGAGCGCGCCCAGGCTTTCGTTACGCCATGTCGCCAAACGCTTCGACACGCTCGACGTGCTGGGCGGCATCAACCTCGATGTCGCGCCCGGCGAATTCGTCGCCATTCTCGGCCCGTCGGGAGCCGGCAAGTCGACCCTGTTCCAGATCCTGACCGGCGCCACCACGCCCGGCGCGGGAACCATAGCCTTCGACGGAGCTGACCTGACCGACCCTGCCGGCAAATTCGCCTTCATGCCGCAGCGCGACGCGCTGATGCCGTGGCGGCGCGTCATCGACAATGCCGTGCTCGGCCTCGAAGTGCAGGGCATGCCGCGCCGTGAGGCGCACCGGCGTGTCGTCCCGTTGTTGGAGCAGTTCGGGCTTGCCGGCTTCGAGCGGCACTACCCCAGCCAATTGTCGGGCGGCATGCGCCAGCGCGTCGCGTTGTTGCGGACCGTCGTCCAGGACCGGCAGATGCTGCTGCTCGACGAGCCGTTCGGCGCGCTCGACGCGCTGACGCGCACCTCCATGCAGCAATGGCTCGAACGGATGTGGGAACACCATCGCTGGACCGCGCTGCTCATCACCCATGATGTGCGGGAGGCGGTCTTTCTGTCCGACAGGATCTACGTGCTTTCTGCACGTCCGGCCCGCGTGATCCACGAGATCGCCGTGCCGCTCGGCCGTCCGCGCACCGTGCGCGACCTTTCCGCTCCCGAAGCGACGCGGATAGAAGCCGAGCTTCTCGACGCGCTGCTTGGCAGCGCTTCGCCCGAACTTGCCTGAATTCAACAAAGGAGACTGAATTGATCGATCGCCGCAACGCAATCAAACTCGCCGCCACCGCATTGACCGGGGCTATGGTCCTTGCAGCCCCCGCCCATGCGCAGGAGGCAAAGAAGGTGACCGTGGCGCTCGACTGGACACCGAACACCAACCATATCGGCCTCTACGTCGCGCGCGAGAAAGGCTTCTACAAGGAGGCCGGCCTCGACGTCGAGATCCTGCCCTATTCCGACACCGCCGCCGGCACGCTGGTCAGCAATCGCCTCGCCGATTTCGGTGTCGCCGGCGTCGGCTTCTATACCCAGCACGCGGCCGGCGCCGACCTCAAGGCGGTCTACGCGGTGGTCCAGCATGAGACCGGCCGTGTCGTCTTCAACTCCGACCGCGCCGATATCAAATCGCCGAGGGATCTCGACGGCAAGATCTATGGCGGGTTCGGCAGCGCCTGGGAGACCGCGCTGATCGGCAGCATCATCAGGCACGATGGCGGCAAGGGCGACATCAAGACCGTCACGCTGGGCACCTCCGCCTATGAGGCGCTGGCCAATGGCTCGGTGGACTTCACGCTCGAGGTCGTGACATGGGAAGGCGTCAAGGCTCAGCTGATCGGCGAGAAGCAGAAGGCGTTCAAATACGCCGACTATGGCGTGCCCGACCAACACACGACGCTTCTGGTTTCCAGCGACGCCTATCTCAAGCAATCGCCTGATGCCGCCAGGGCGTTCCTCGCCGCGACGCAGAAAGGCTATGCCTACGCCGTGGATCATCCCGACGAGGCCGCCGATCTTCTGATTGCCGCCAACCCGGACGCGCTGACCGACAAGGATCTTGTCCATGCCTCGCTGAAGGCGCTTGTCGACGGACACTATCTTCGCGGCGAGGATGGCGCCATCGGCACGATCGACCCCGCCAAGAACGCCGGCATCGGCGAATATCTCTTCGCCAATAGAATCCTGAAAGACGGCAATGGTGCTGCGCTGGCCACCAAGCCGGATTTCGCCAGCTACATCTCCAACGACTATCTGCCGAAGGACTGAACGGTCCGTGGCGGCAGGCAGCGCTTTGACGGCAGGACGTGGACAGGTTCACGGCAATCGATTAGCTGAAGTTCCATGACGGAAGCAGAACCGGCAACTCCCAAACGCAAGCGCGTCGCGAAGAAATCGCCGCCGCGCTTCAGCCGCGAGCAGCCGGATGTGCGCCGCGCCATGCTGATCGAGGCGGCAGCTCGATGTCTCTCGGTCGGTGGCATCGGCGCCTTCACCGTCGACCGCATCTGCAAGGAGGCGGGCGTCTCGCGCGGCCTGATCAACCACCATTTCGAAGGCCGCGACGGGCTCCTGGTCGAGGTCTACAAATCCTCGCTCTACGCCAGCGTCAACAACCAGATCGCCGAGGCCAAACGGCGGCGCGCCGAGAAATCCGACTGGCCGCCCGAGGCGTCGCTCGCCGCCCTGGTGCGATCCAATTTCTCACCCGACTATTTCAGCCGGAATAACCTTTTGATCTGGCTATCCCTATGGGGCGAGATCGCCGTCAACCCGCGTCTCAAGGCGGCGCATCGCGAACTCTATGACGTCTACCGCGCCGAACTCGCCGAGGACATCGCTGCGGTCGCCGTTCCGCGCGGCAGGAATGTCGATGCGCCGGCGTTGGCGCGCAATTTCATCGCCCTGGTCGACGGGCTCTGGCTCGAATGGTGTCTCGACGAAAGCGTGGTGACGCCGCCAGCCGCCGAAGCCGCCGGCTTCGAGATGCTCGAGGCACAGGTTGGGCCTTTGCGGGGCGTGTAAGGTTCAATTCAGCGGCGAGCCACCTTCGCGCTTGCGGCGCTCCATATAGTCCCGCAATGCCTCGTCGATACCAGGATCGATCGGTGGCTGCTCATATTCGGCGACCATGCGTTTCCAGACGACATTGGCGCGCTCGCGTGCCGTGACCTGGCCACGCTCCATCCAGGTGTCGTAATTGTCCCAGTTGGACACCAGCGGCGAATAGAACGCCCGCTCATAGCGCTGCATCGTGTGTGCCGCGCCGAAGAAGTGCCCAGCCGGGCCAACTTCGCGCACCGCCTCCAGCGCCAGCGTGTCGATGTCGACCACCGGCGGATCGAAATAGGCCGACATCATCTGCAGCATCTCGGCGTCGATGACCAGTTTCTCGAACGACGCCGTCAAGCCGCCGCCGAGCCAGCCTGCCGCGTGCAGCACCAGATTGGCGCCGCCCATCAGGCAGCCCCACAGCGACATCGCGCTTTCATAAGCAGCTTGCGCGTCGACGGAATTGGCAGCCGTGACGTTGCTTGAGCGGAACGGCACGCCGATCAGCCGGCACAGCTGGCCGGTGATTTGCGCGGCCTGCGTATATTCGGGCGTGCCGAAGGCCGGTGCGCCGGTCTTCATGTCGACATTGGAGGTGAAACCGCCATACATCACCGGCACGCCCGGCCGCACGATCTGGGTCAGGACAATACCGGCCAGCGCTTCGGCATGCTGCTGCGACAGCGCCCCGGCCAGCGTCACCGGGCTCATCGCGCCGGCCAGCGTGAATGGCGTGATGACATTGACCTGGCCATGCTCGGCCAATGCGATCAGCCCTTCGGCCATTGGCTCGTCGAGCTGCAGCGGCGAATTGGTGTTGATGATGCCGGTGAAGACAGGCATCTCCTGGGCAAGGTTCTCGCGCGTCGTGCCGAGCGATATCGCCACCATTTCCAGCGCGTCGATGGCGCGACCCCGACCAAGGGTTTGCGGCTGCCAGTTCTTGTCGAGCAGCGTGATCTCGGCATAGTAAAGGTCGAGGTGGCGCGTGTTCTGGTGCAGGTCGAGCGGCTCGAATGGCCCGCCGCCTTCCTGGTGCAGCACGTTGAACGACTGGATCAACTTGAGGTAGTCGCACATCTCGGCATAGGTGCCGGGGCGGCGGCCGCGATCATTGTCCATGACATAGGCCGGCCCACCGACCGACGACAGGATGCAGTGGCGGCCGCCGACCTTGACGTTCTTCGCTGGGTTGCGGGCGCGCAACTCGAAAGACGACGGCACAATGGCGACGCGCTCCATGACCATGGCACGGTCGAAGCGTACCCGCATCTCGCCTTCGTCGACATCGCAGCCGGCCGCGCGATAGAGCTGGCGCGCCTGCGGCTGCAGCACCCGCATGCCGATCTCCTCGAGAATGGTAAGACCCATCTCGTGGATGGTCTGGACCTGGTCGGCCGACAGGATCTCGATCGGCGCGTAAGGCCGTGTCAGCTGCTTCCACGGACGTTGCTCGATGCCGCCAACCTCGCGCTGCGGGCGGCCGGGTCTGCGACGTGCCGTGATGCGTTCCATGGCGTCCTAGAACTCCTTGTTTGACGCAATTCCGAAGGAAGACCGCCTCACACTTTTCCTGGAATTGCTGTATTCGGCTGCCGTGCGCATGTCGAAATCCGCCACCGCATCGACGATCGGCGTGTCGCGGCGATAGTGCTGCCAGCGGATATCTGTGCCGATCTCGCGAGCGAGTTTATGACCACTGTGGACGGCATGGGCGATGGCGCCCGGGGCCAGCGCGTCGCCGATGCGATCGACACCGCGGATGCCGGCGGCCGCAAGCCCGTCCGCCCGTTCCGTCAGCGTCTGGAAGAGTTCGCCGCGCGGCAATCTCAACCCCACGATCACCAGCGAGCGGCAGGCCACGCGAACCTCCTCGCCGGTGAACAGATGCGCCAGCGTCGCCGTCTCACCGTCGAAGGCTTTTAAGAGATGCAGCGTGGTGACAGCCACCTTGCGTCGCGCCAGCGCCCGATGCACCAGGGGCAGTTCGTTGGTCATGATCGTCCAGGCGGACGCCTGGCCTGCCGGCGTCACGTAGCTGACCGGTATCCCCTGCGCCGCAAGATGTTCGGTGAGGACGCCGCCCATGTAGTAATTGTCGAAATCGAAGACGAGAGCCGGCCCCTTTGGAAGCCGGCCCCCAGCTATATCGTCCGGGGTCAGGACATCGGGATGGTCGAGCCGGCCGACCGGAATCTCCAGCGAGGAATAGAGCATATCGGTCCAGCGCGCGCCGGTTGCCAGCACCACTCGATCCGGTGAAAGCTCGATGATCTCGTCCGCGCCCAAGGGACTCTCAGGATAGAGCGAGACATTGCTCATCTCGTTGAGGCGCCCGAGCCGGTAGTCGACGACACGGTTCCAGGCCGAGAGGCCGGGCAGCGTCTTCTCGAAGGTCAGCCGCCCGCCGAAGGTCCGGCTGCTGTCGGCGAGCATCACCTCATGACCGCGACGGCCGAGCGTGAGCGCGCATTCGAGCCCGGCCGGTCCGCCGCCGACAATCAGGATCCGCTCCGGCTTGTCGGTACGCCCGACACGCTCGGGATGCCAGCCGCGCCGCCACTCTTCTCCGGCGGTCGGGTTCTGGGTGCAGCGCACCGGCACACCGTCATGCCAGCTCGAAATGCAGATGTTGCAGCCGATGCATTCGCGGATTTCGGCCTCGCGACCCTCGCGGATCTTGGCCGGCAGGAAGGGATCGGCGATGGAGGGCCGCGCGCCGCCGATGAAGTCGAGCACGCCGCGCCGGATCTGCGACACCATGGTGTCGGGCGAGGTGAAACGCCCGACGCCGACCACCGGCTTTTTCGTCAGCGATTTGACGAAATCGATCACGGGCTCGTGGCTGCCTTCGCCGGTGAAGCGCGACGCCGAACAGTCGGTCGGACTGGAATCCATCTTGACGTCGAACAGGTCCGGCACGTCGGCCAGCAGCTCGACAAGCTCGTGCGCCTCCGAGGGCTGGTTGCGGCCGGGCCGGCCGCGCAGTTCCTCGAGGCTCACCCGCAAGGCTACGCCGCAATCCTTGCCGACGGCATCCTTGGTGATCTCGATCATCTCGCGCACGAAGCGCACCCGGTTCTCGATCGAGCCGCCATAACGGTCGGAGCGATGGTTATATTCGGGCAGCAGGAACTCGTAGCCGAGATAGCCCATGCCGGCATAGACATAGACGATGTCGAAGCCGGCCGTGCGCGCCTTGCGCGCCGCGTCCGCCTGGCATCTCAGGACGCCGCGGATGTCAGCCTTGTCCATCGTCTTCGGCCTGAGATTGCCCATGAAGCCGACATGCGTGGCCATCCACGGAATCCCGGACGGCGACAGCGGCGGCAGGCGGCTCGTTCGGTTCATCACCGATGCGCCACCATGCCATAGCTCCACGCCGGCAAGCGCGCCGTGGCGGTGCACCGCCTCCGTCATCAGCGCATGCGCCCGGATATCGTTGCCGTCCCACATCGTAGCGAAAGGCAGCGGCGCATCGTCGGAGCTGGGGTCGATCGAACAGGCGCCTGTGCAGATGACGCCCCAGCCGCCCTCGGCCTTGGCTTCGCGGAAGGCGGCGCGAACCCGCGGCAGCGCGTTGGTCATGCCGCTGGCATGCGGCACTTGATAGAAGCGGTTCGGCGCCGTGACAGGCCCGATGCGCACCGGTTCGAACAGGATCTCGTAGCGGGGATTGCAGGGCATCTGGGCTTCGCGATAGGCTTGTTGAACGATCGTATAACAAGATATTCTTGCGCGTGGAATAACGCAATGGCCTGCACCCAGCATAGTTGCCCGTGGCATATCAAGCGGCGGGGATGACGCCGAAACAGGCTCGTCCGAATGGCCGACAATCATTTTCACAGCCGGATTGATTTTTTCCCGACCGTGAACTATAGTTCACAAGTGATCGTCGTCGTTCAACAAACCGCCGAATTCCGAGATTGGCTCAAGGGTCTGAACGATAAACGGGCAGCCGAGCGAATTGCCATTCGCATTGCCCGTGTCCAGTCCGGGCTGGTGGGAGACGCGAAGTTCTTCGATGGCATCGGCGAGCTTCGGATAGACTACGGTCCAGGCTACCGGCTGTACTTCGTCAAGCGCGGCAGCGCGATCATCATCCTGCTTTGCGGTGGCGACAAGTCCTCGCAGAAGCGCGACATCAGGAAGGCCATCGAAATGGCCAAGGAGATCTGAATGCCCCTCGACACCATCCCTTTTGATCCTGCCGAACATCTGGGCCGTGCGGAGGCCCAGGCCGAACTCCTTGCCGACGCCTTTGCCACGGGCGATACCGGCTATATCGCGAATGCTCTCGGCATAGTTGCCCGGGCCCGTGGCATGTCCAAGGTGGCGAAGGATGCCGGCGTCACCAGGGAGGCCTTGTACAAGGCACTGAGTCCTGACGGCGATCCACGCCTGTCGACACTGCTCGGCGTCGTCAAGGCATTGGGGGTGAAACTCACCACCGAAAAGACTGAAGCCTGAGGTCGTTACGCAACCCGTCGAGCGGCGGAAGCCAATGGCCGCGAGCTTCCGACTAGCCTTTGGAAGCAGGAGGATCGAGCGCTCCGACACGCGCCCGATCCATTCAGCTTCCCGTCAGATGACGAAAAACCAGTTGGCCAGCAGCATCACCACCACGCCGGCGACCAGCGTCAGATAGGGCAGGATACCTGCCTTCCTGACCCTCAGATCCGACGACTTCATGCCGAGGTCGGCCAGCATATGATCGGGAAATTTGCCCTTGTCCTGGATGTAGTGGCGGAAGCAAAACACCGGGATGATCAGGGCGGCGGTGATCAGCCCGGCCCACAGCGCCATCGGGTTCCAGACCTTGGCGCCTGCGCCCATGAAGATCGCATTGACATAGGCGAAGATCGCTCCGACGCCGAGCAGCCAGCTCGGAGCGCGCCATGGCCGCTCGATATGGCCGTTGTCCATCCGATGAATCCAGCCGGCATTGAGGTTGAGGAAGTTGAAGATGATGTAGCCGCAATTCGACACGGCGAGGATGAAGAAGAAGCTCGTCGCGTCGGCCGAGGCGATGGCCAGCACGATCAGGTTGAAGATCAGGTCGGTCCACATCGCCCGCGTCGGCGCGCCATGTTCGTTGACATGGCTGAGATAGCGCGGCAGCCAGCCGTCGACCGAGCCCTGGTAGAGCGTGCGCGAGGAGCCGGCCATCGCCGTCATGATGCACAGCACCAGCGCCAGGATCATCAGCATTACCAGCAGGCTGTGGATGAGCTGTCCGCCGCCGACCATGCCGGCCAGCGCGTCGGCAACGCCGGAGCCGTCGACGATCGGCGTCGCCAGCATGCCGTTGAGGCCGAGCACGCCTTGGAAGGTGAAAGGCACCAGGATGAACAGCAGCATGCAGAGCAGGCCGGAATAGAAGATCGCCTTGAACGTGTCGGTGCCGGGGTTCTTGAACTCGGACGTGTAGCAGACGGCGGTCTCGAAACCGTAGGTCGACCACGCCGCGATGAACATGCCGCCGAGCACGAGCGTCCAGCCGGCGATGTTCCACGCGCCGGGCTCGGGCGCATAGGCGGCCGCCAGTGGCACCAGTGGCGAGAAGTTCGCCCAGTTGATCTGGCCGGTGAAGATCGGCACTAGGCCGACGATCAGCATCGGGATGATGACCAGCAGGCCGATATATTTCTGCACATTGGCCGTGCCAAGAATGCCGCGATGCTGGATGGAGAAGATGATCAGCATCAGCAGCGCGCCGATGAAGAAGGTAGCGTTGAGGGTGAAGGAGACCGGCCCCAGCGTGTGACCGTAGAGCGTCCAGCTGCGGATCACTGGTGTGGCGGCGGCGGTCACCGCCGCAATCGCGTCGGCGGCACTCGTTCCCGCATGCGCCGCGATATAGGCAGCCACTTCCGGCGAAGTGTCGGTGAACAGCGGCACCGGCGCCAGCGCGTTGAGGATGTAGGCGGCGGCGATCGAGCAGCCGAGCGACAGCACCGGCGACCAGGCGAACCAGTTGCACCACACCGACAGCGGCGCGATGAACTTGGAGTAGCGCAGCCATGCGGTGGCGCCATAGATCGAGGCGCCGCCGGACTTGTTCGGGAACAGCCCGGCGATCTCCGCATAGGTGAAGGACTGCAGGAAGCCCATGATCATGGACACCGTCCAGATCAGGAAGGCCAGCGTGCCGGTGGTGCCGGCAATGCCGCCGATCGAAAACAGGACAAGGGCGGGAACGCCGCTTGCCACCCAGAAGGCGCCACGCCAGTCAATGTGCCTGAGCAGCCTGCCTTCGACAGGCTGCTCCAGGGCAGTCGTTATCGTGCTCATGTGTTTGGCTTCCCCATTGGTTATTCCCGTGGCGACGGCCCCGGCTGCACGGAGCTCAATCGTCATTTCAACGACCGCGTGTGTTTCCGCACAGTCGTATTTTTTTCTTAACAGTAAAGATTGATCCGTCGCGCTTTCACGTCAAGCGTTTTGTGAGCTTGTGCACATCACGGTTGTGAGCGCGAGCTTTTGCGGCGCTGCCCGGTAGTCTGAAACGAAAAAACCCGCCTGAGGCGGGTCGCGGCGCAAATCAGCACCATACGCAAATCAATAGCATAACTGCCGTCAATTGTCGATGACCATGGCTTGGCTGCGATGCCTCAGGAGCGCGGTCTGGTCTTCTGCGGATCGTAATGCGCAAAGGCCACGACGCGCGCCGGCAGCCGCTTGGCATGGCCGTCGAGCTTGCCGATCTCGACCTCGGTGCCGATGGCGGCATGGGTCACGTCGAGCCTTGCCAGCGCGATGTTCTTGTTCAGCATCGGCGAGCGCATGCCCGAGGTGACGACGCCGATCTGGGCGCGGCCGACATGCACGCAGTCGCCATGGCCGACGGCCGCATTGGCGTCGATGTCGAGGCCGACCAGTTTCGTCCGCGGGTGTTCCTTGCGCCGGATCAGCGCCTCGCGGCCGATGAAATCGTCGGACTTGGTCTTCAGCGGCACGGTGAAGCCGATGCCGGCCTCGAACGGATCGGTCTGGTCTGAGAATTCATAGCCGGCAAAGATCAGTCCGGCCTCGATGCGCACCATGTCGAGCGCCTCCAGCCCCATCGGCTTCAACCCGTGCGGCTGGCCGGCTTCCCATATGGCGTCGAACACCTTTTCGGCGTCGCGCGGATGGCACCAGATCTCGTAGCCGAGCTCGCCGGTATAGCCGGTGCGCGAGACGACGACCGGAACGCCATTGCCGCCGCCGATGCGGGCGACCGCGAAGCGGAACCATTCGAGCTCGTCGATCGACGGCTGCAGCGGCGAGGTCCAGATAACCTCCCTCAGGATGTCGCGGCTCTTCGGACCCTGTACGGCGATGTTGTGCATCTGGTCGGTCGACGAGCGCACCAGCACGTTGAGGCCGAGTTTTGTCGCTGTCTCGCGCAGCCATTCGCCGGACAGGTCGTCGCCGCCGACCCAGCGGAAATTGTCCTTGCCGAGCCTCAGCAGCGTGCCGTCGTCGATCATGCCGCCATGCTCGTAGCACATCGCGGAATAGACGACCTGGCCGACGCCGAGCTTCTTGACGTCGCGGGTCAGCGTGTATTGCAGCAGCGCTTCGGAATCCGGGCCGGTGACCTCGAACTTGCGCAGCGGCGACAGGTCCATGATCACGGCGGCCTGCCGGCAGGCCCAATATTCGGCGATCGGCCCCTCCTTGGCAAAGGAATTGGCCAGCCAGTAGCCCCTGTACTCGACGAAGTTGCGGGTGTGTTTGGCGAAGCTCGAATGAAATGATGTCTCGCGGGTCATTTTCGGTTCCGAATCGGGCGTCATGCGTCTGGCGATCGCTCGCGAGAATTTGTGCTGGCCGGAATAGGTGCGCACATGGATGTCGGTCGGGTTCCAGCCGTTGGCCGGCGTCGTGTCGTCGGGGCAGGCGGAGGAAACACAGACGATGTCGGTCAGGGCTCTGAGCAGCACATAGTCGCCCGGCCGCGACCACGGCTCGTCGGACACCATCACGCCATGGGCGTCGATCGCCGTGTTGAAGAAGAAGTTGATCGCCATCCAGCCGGCGCGGGGCGTGACGCCCTTGTCGGCCAGCGCGCCGTTGAAATTCTCGGAGCAGTTGGTGTGACCGGGATAGCCTATGTCGTCGTAATATTTGGCCGCGCAGGCGAGCGCGAACGCATCGTGCCGGCCGCATGTGTCCTGCACCACCTCGACCAGCGGCTCCATGTCCTGGTCGTAATATTTCGAATGCAGCCCGGGCATCGGATAGCTCGCGCCCATCAGCGTGCGGGTCGTCGTCACATCGAGCGGATGGTCGCGGCCCTTGTCCAGCTTGCGCGCCGAAAAACACTGGAAGTCGGTGCATTGCCGCCCGTCGACATCGATGATCTGCAGATAGTCGCCCGCCTTGACGAAGTAGGATTCCGCCGTCGCCGAATGGACGCGCAAATCGAGCACCGGGTCGGCCAACGGGTCGCCAAGCTGCGACTTCGCCGCAGGGCGGATCGTGGCGCGCCGCACGATCACACTGAGCGGCGTCGCCGTGTCGTGGCCGTCGACCAGCATCGGTCCGCCGGGGGCGGCTATGAGCATCGATCCATCCCGGGTGACGGTAAAACCTTGTTCGGCGCCGGCAGGGGTGACGCCGCTGAAGATGCGCACCGCCTTGGCCTGATCGAGCTGCACCTGCCGGCGCTCGAGCCCGCGGCGCAAGGAAGCGAGGCTGTCATCGCCATCGGCCAGCAGCGCCTTGATGCCGGCGGTATTGCTGTTCGATTTTTCACCGAAGATGCCGGGATCGGTCACGCCGGCCCCGTCCCATGCCAGCAATTCGCAAGCCTGTCCGCCCTCGACATTGCGCACCGTGACCGTGTCGCCGGCCTCGACCTCGATAAGCACCGCGCCA
This sequence comes from Mesorhizobium sanjuanii, assembly GCF_002529485.1. Taxonomy (NCBI): domain Bacteria; kingdom Pseudomonadati; phylum Pseudomonadota; class Alphaproteobacteria; order Hyphomicrobiales; family Phyllobacteriaceae; genus Mesorhizobium; species Mesorhizobium sanjuanii. The sequence goes on along the minus strand of NZ_NWQG01000006.1, from coordinate 43,901 downwards.
TTGCCCTGCACGGTATAGCGCTCCATGCCCGGCGGCAACGCGATCTGGCCGGGCCGCAGGATGAGGCTTGGCCGGGGTGGTCCGGCTGCAACAGCGGGGTAGGGCGACTGGCTCATCTCAGCCTTGCGGTTCGAGAAACAAGTTTGCCTGTACGTGAAATTATTTTAGCAGCAAGAATAGGCAGCAAGACTCGAGTTGGCAAGGCGGAGGTGCCGCCCACTCACCGCCGACGCGGATGAAAAGCTACGCCAATCTCTCGGAGTATCGGATATCGATGCCATATTCGGCACCGGCGTCCAGCACCGTGTGCCAAAGGCTTTCGGCGAAAGTCGCGAAGACCAGAAGGTTGAACACAGAATGCCCATCCGGCTGGTCGCCGCCGCGCCAGAGCGTGACGCTGGTATGGTCGATCGAGGTCGCGGCGGCTGCGCCAACCGGGAATACCGCCGGGTGCAGATCGAGCGACGACAGCTTGGCGAGCATGGTGCGCGCCTTGGCTCCGGAGATGCTGATCAGGGCGCGTGCGTGCGACTGGTCGGACAGCGAGGCGAGGCCGGAGAACACTGGCGCCAGAGTGTTCATCGTGTGCTTGCCGTCTTTCGACAGCACGAGGAACTGATCGGGACCGGACCAGATCAGTGCGGCGTCCTTGGCCTGGATGGCTTTGGGCCCTTCCGGAACCGCCACTTCGAAGCGCGTTTTGGCGGCCTTTGCCAGTTCGGCCCAGTTGCCGCGCCGCGCCATGACCTGAATCAGGTCGAAATTGCGGATTTCGGTTAGCGATACGCCAGCCTCGGTACCGCGTGCGCCATGCACGCCGGTGGCAAGAGCGTGCTCCAGGGGACTGCGGCTAGACCAGGAAAATTCAGCCACGCTGGCGCCCTCCTTCCGGATCGTAGAAGACGGGATTGCAGAGCTCGACATCGTAGCCTTCGCCGCGCAGCGGATCATGCGCATGGACGATCTCGCCGATGCGTTCGCGGCCGCGTTCGACCAGCCCAAGCCCGATCCACTGGTCGAGCATCGGCGAGAAGCAGACCGAGGTGACGTAGCCCTGGTCGTTGCCCGGGCCTGGAATCTCGCCCTTCGGAATGACATGCGCGCCGGAGCGCAGGCGGCTTGCCTTGTTCGTCGGCTTGATGCCGACGACGACCTGCCGGTCCGGCGCGATCAGCGCCTCGCGCCCGGCCATGACGCGGCCGATGAAATCCTTCCTGGTCGACATCATCTTGCCCAAGCCCAGGTCGGCTGCGGTTGTCGTGCCGCTCAGTTCCGGCCCGGCGACATGGCCCTTTTCGATGCGCATGACACCGAGCGCCTCGGTGCCGTAAGGCGTCACGCCGAACGGCTTGCCGGCCAGCATCAGATTGCGCACCAGCGCATCGCCAAAGCGCGCCGGCACGGAAATCTCGAACGCCATTTCGCCGGAGAACGAGATGCGGAACAGCCGCGCCCTGATGCCGCCGCGCAGCGCCACTTCGCGCGCGCCCATGAACGGAAAGCCTTCGTTGGACAGATCCTCGGCTGGATCGACGAGTTCCCGGAGCAGATCACGTGTCCTTGGCCCTGCGATCGAGAACTGCGCCCACTGGTCGGAGACTGATGTGAGCTGCACGTCGAATTCGCTGAACAACACCTGCCGGCAGAATTCGAGATGCTGCATCACCGGCCCGGCCTTGGCGGTGGTGGTGGTCAGGAAATAATGGTCCTCGGCCAGCCGCGATGTGGTGCCGTCGTCATAGACCATGCCATCCTCGCGCAGCATCAGCCCGTAGCGCGCCTTGCCGACAGCAAGATTGGAGAAATTGTTGATGTAGACGCGATCAAGGAAGGTGCCGGCATCGGGGCCGTGCACGTCGATCTTGCCGAGCGTCGAGACATCGCAGAAGCCGACGCCGCCACGCACCGCCCTGACTTCGCGCGTGACGGATTCCAGCCAGTCCTTCTCACCAGCGCGCGGATACCACTGCGCCCGCTTCCACAGGCCCGTGTCGACGAAGATCGCCCCCTGTTCGGCCGCCCAGTGATGCGATGGCGTCAGCCGCGTCGCGTGGAAATTCTCGTCGCGGTGATAGCCGGCGAAGGCGCCAATGGCGATCGGCACATAGGGCGGGCGATAGATCGTCGTGCCGGTCTCGGGAATGGATTTGCCCGACACGGCAGCCATGATGGCCAGCCCGGCGACATTCGAGGTCTTGCCCTGGTCGGTCGCCATGCCGAGCGTCGTGTAGCGCTTCAGATGCTCGACCGATTCAAAACCCTCGCGCTGCGCCAGTTCGATATCGGAAGCAGTGACATCGTGCTGCTGGTCGACAAAGGCTTTGCCCTTGCCGGCGACATGCCAGAGCGGAGTGAGCGAGAACGCCTCATCCTCGGCCACTGGTGCCGAACCTGCCTTGCCGCTGTGGCCGGTATCCCGCGCCGCTTGCGCGCCTGCCGCAAAGCCTTCACGAAGGCAGGCGCCGAGGCTAAAGTCGCCATTGGCGGCACCCACTGCCACCATGCCCGGGGGCGCACCATCCGGCACGAAAGCTGCGATGCCCTCCCGCCATTTCGGCCGGCCGCGATGGTAGGAGGTCAGTCCGACCGCCGGGTTCCAGCCGCCGGAGACAGCGAGCCCGTCGGCCTCGACTTCGGCGCGTGCGCCGCCCGTCAGGGATACCGAGATCTTCCTGACACCGTCCTTGCCGCCATCGACTGCGGCGACCGAACCGTTCAGCACCGGGAAACCGCCTTTCGAGGCAAGCGAGCGATGCGCAGCCGATACATCAGGCCGCGCGTCGACAACGGCCGCGATCTGCAATCCCGCGTCAAGCGCGGTTTCGACCGTGCGCCAGCCGTTCTCATTGTTGGTGAACAGCGCGACGCGTTTCGCCGGCGTTGCCGCATAGCGCGCGATATAGGTCCGCATTGCCGACGCCATCATCACGCCGGGCGTATCGTTGCCGGCAAAGACGATGGGCCGCTCGATGGCGCCGGCTGCGACCACGCAGCGCTTGGCCACGATCCGCCACAGCCGCTGCCGCACTTGGTGCTCGGGCGGCGAGGGCAGGTGGTCGTTGACCCGCTCGATTGCGCCATAGGTACCGCCATCATAGACGCCGAACAATGTCGTTCGGGGCATGAGGCGGACGTCGGGCAGTGCCGCAAGTTCCGCCAGCGTCCGCGAAATCCATTCGGCCGCCGGCATGCCGTCGATGGTGCCGCCATCCGACAGCAACCGGCCGCCGGGCACAAAATCCTCCTCGCACAGGATGACGCGGGCGCCGGCGCGGCCAGCGGCGAGTGCGGCCGCAAGGCCCGCAGGGCCGGAGCCGGCGATCAGCACGTCGCAATGCGCCCAGGCCTTGTCGTAGTGATCGGGGTCGGCAACACCAGCGGCGCGGCCGAGGCCGGCGGCGCGGCGGATCGCCGGCTCATAGATCGCTTCCCAGAATTTCGCCGGCCACATGAAGGTCTTGTAGTAGAAGCCGGCGACAAAGATCGGCGCGAAGAACTGGTTCACCGCCATCAGATCGTTGCGCAGCGACGGCCAGCGGTTCTGGCTGGCGGCCTCGAGCCCTTCATAGAGTTCGGCGGTGGTCGCCTTGGTGTTCGGCTCGCGCCGTGCGCCGCTGCGCAACTCGACCAGCGCATTGGGCTCCTCCGAGCCAGCCGTCAGGATTCCGCGCGGACGATGGTATTTGAACGAGCGGCCCACCAGCTTGACGCCATTGGCGACGAGCGCCGAGGCGAGCGTGTCGCCCTGGAAGCCGGAAAAATTCTTGCCGTCGAAACGGAAATTCAGCAACACCGAGCGGTCGATGAGACCACCATTGGCCAGCCGGTTTGCCTGCACGCCGGCCATCATGCGCCAACCTTCGCGGCGCCAGCGCCCGCCGCCGGTTCGATCGCCGAAATCTCATGCGTCAGCGTGTTGCGGGTGATCTTCAGCCAGCTCCGGCAGCCGCCGCCATGATACCAGTGCTCGCTCATCATGCCGGCGACATTGTCGCGCAGATAGACATAGTCGTAGACGGCGTCTTCGCCGGCATCCGCCGCCGGGCGTTGCGGCTTGGCATCGCCGAGATAGGTGAACTCGCCGAGTTCTCGTTCACCGCAGAAAGGACAGACAATACGCATGATTTCCTGGCCGTCCTCAGAGCATGATGCCGAAAAGTGTGAAGCGGTTTTCGGAGAACATCATGCTCTATCTCTTTGATTTAGAGCCGGATTCAGATTTCAGGTCGACCCGACCTGAAATCATCCGGCTCTAGTGCAGGTTCGGTTGGGCGCCGACGCCCTTTTCATCGATCACAACACCCCGGCGGAACCTGTCGAGGCGGAACCTTGCGGCTTCCTCGTGCGTCTCATCGCGTGCCAGCAGATGGGCAAAGACAAAGCCGGAGCCCGGCGTCGCCTTGAAGCCGCCATAGCACCAGCCGGCGTTGAGGTAGAGCCCGTCCACCGGCGTCTTGTCGATGATCGGCGTGCCGTCCATCGACATGTCCATGACGCCGCCCCACTGGCGCAGCAGCCGCACGCGGCCGATCATCGGCATCAGCGCCATGCCGCCCTCGCAGACATCCTCCATCACAGGCATGTTGCCGCGCTGCGCGTAGGAATTGTAGCCGTCTATGTCGCCGCCGAAGACCAGCCCGCCCTTGTCGGACTGGCTGACATAGAAATGGCCGGCGCCGAAGGTCATGACATTGGGCAGCAGCGGCTTGATCGCCTCGGAGACAAAGGCCTGCAGCACATGGCTTTCGATCGGCAGGCGCAGTCCCGCCATCGAGGCGACGCGCGAGGAGGAGCCGGCGACCGCCATGCCGACCTTGCCGGCGCCGATCCTGCCGCGTGAGGTCTCGACGCCGGTTACCTTGCCGTTGGCATCTCTGGCAAAACCGGTGACTTCGCAATTCTGGATGATGTCGACGCCGAGCGCGCTCGCCGCATGCGCATAGCCCCAGACCACGGCGTCGTGGCGCGCCGTGCCGCCGCGCCGCTGCAAGAGCCCGCCTTGCACTGGAAAGCGCGCATTGTCGAAGTTCAGGAACGGCATCATCTTCTTGACCGCGGCGAGGTCGAGCAGCTCGGCGTCGATGCCGTTGATGCGCATCGTGTTGCCGCGCCGCGCATAGGCATCGCGCTGCGCGTCGGAATGGTAGAGGTTGATGACGCCGCGCTGGCTGACCATCGTGTTGTAGTTGAGGTCCTGCTCCATGCGCTCCCACAGCTTCATCGACAATTCGTAGAAGCCGGTATTGCCGGGCAGGCCGTAATTGGAGCGGATGATGGTGGTGTTGCGGCCGGCATTGCCGGAGCCGATCCAGCCCTTTTCCAGCACGGCGACATTCCTGATGCCGTGTTCGCTGGCCAGGAACCAGGCGGTCGCCAGCCCATGGCCGCCACCGCCGATGATCACGACGTCGTAGCGGTCCTTCGGCGTGGCGTCGCGCCAGGTGCGTTGCCAGTTCTTGTGGCCGGAAAGGGCGGCACGGGCGAGCGAGAAGATCGAATATTTCATTGCGTCATTCCAAGGCCGCTCGCCCCACTCCGGATCATTCTTAACGCATCGGATTCATCCGAAAACCGCTTCACACTTTTCGGTCCGATGCTCTAGATGTCCAGCGTGTGGTCGCGCTCCCACTGCGTGAAGTGCGAAGCATAGGAATTCCATTCCTGGTGCTTCAGCTTTAGATAAGCCGACGAGAATTCCTCACCCAGCGCCGTCTTGAGCGATTTGTCCTTGTCGAACTCGCGCAGCGCGTCGAGCAGGTTGAGCGGCAGCTTGGGCGCGCCCTTCACCGTATGGCCGAACTGGTACATGTCGATATCGTAGCGCTTGCCGGGATCGGCTTTCGAGCGGATGCCGTCCAGCCCGGCGGCGATGATGACCGCCTGCAAGAGATAGGGGTTGGCCGCGCCGTCAGGCAGCCTGAGTTCGAACCGGCCGGGTCCGGGCACACGCACCATGTGGGTGCGGTTGTTGCCGGTCCAGGTCACCGTGTTCGGCGCCCAGGTCGCGCCCGAAATCGTGCGCGGCGCATTGATGCGCTTGTAGGAATTCACCGTCGGGTTGGTGATCGCGGCAAGTGCCGAGGCATGCTTCATGATGCCGCCGAGGAAGTTCCTGCCTTTTGCCGACAGGCCAAGCTCCATCGCATTGTCGGCAAAGACATTGGTCTTGCCTGCCTTGTCCCACACCGAGATATGGGCATGGCAGCCATTGCCGGTCAGGCCCTGGAAGGGTTTGGGCATGAAGGTGGCGCGCAGGCCGTGCTTCTCGGCAATCGACTTGACCATGAACTTGAAAAAGGAGTGCCTGTCGGCGGTGGCCAGCGCGTCGTCGAAGGCCCAGTTCATCTCGAACTGGCCGTTGGCGTCCTCATGGTCGTTCTGGTAGGGCCCCCAGCCGAGCGCCAGCATATGGTCGCAGATCTCGGCGATGACATCGTAGCGGCGCATCACCGCCTGCTGGTCGTAGCAGGGTTTCGAGGCGGTATCATATTGGTCGGAGATGACGCTGCCGTCGGGCGAGATCAGGAAGAACTCGGCCTCGACGCCGGTCTTGATGTGCATGCCGTCGGTCGCGGCTTCGGCGATCAGCCGCCTCAGCGTGTTGCGTGGCGTCTGGTCGACCTCCTTGTCGTCCATGATGCAGTTGGCGGCGACCCAGGCAACCTCGGGCTTCCATGGCAGCTGGATGACAGAATCCGGATCCGGCACCGCCAGCATGTCGGGATGCGCTGGCGTCAGGTCCAGCCAGGTGGCGAAACCGGCAAAGCCGGCGCCGTCCTTCTGCATGTCGGCGATCGCCTGCGCCGGCACCAGCTTGGCGCGTTGCCCACCGAACAGGTCGGTGTAGGAAATCATGAAATACTTGACGCCGTGCTTCTTGGCAAAAGCGGCGAGATCGTTCCCCATTATAGTTCCTCGCTTACGGTATTTTGGATTGTGTCTTAGAAGCCGTTCTTCCCCGGTATCCAGTTGGTGCCAGCCAGCGGCACGCCGGCCATGGCGGCGGCTTCGATGGTGAGCGCGACGAGATCCTCGGGCTCGAGATTGTGCAGGCTGTTCTTGCCGCAGGCACGCGCAATCGTCTGCGCCTCCAGCGTCATCACCTTGAGATAGTTCGCCAGACGCCGCCCTGCCGCGATCGGGTCGACCCGCTTCATCAGTTCGGGGTCCTGCGTGGTGATGCCGGCCGGGTCGCGCCCTTCGTGCCAATCGTCATAGGCGCCAGCGGTGGTGCCGAGCTCGTTATAGTCGGCCTCCCAGCGCGGATCATTGTCGCCGAGCGCGACGAGCGCCGCCGTGCCGATCGACACCGCGTCGACGCCGAGCGCCAGCGCCTTGGCGACATCGGCGCCGTTGCGGATGCCGCCGGAAACAATGAGCTGCACCTTGCGGTGCATGCCGAGATCCTGCAGCGCCTGCACCGCCGGCCTGATGCAGGCAAGCGTAGGCTGGCCGACATTTTCGATGAACACCTCCTGCGTCGCGGCGGTGCCGCCCTGCATGCCGTCGATGACGACGACATCGGCGCCCGATTTCACCGCAAGTGCGGTGTCATAATAGGGCCGCGCGCCGCCGACCTTGACGTAGATCGGCTTCTCCCAGTCGGTGATTTCGCGCAGTTCCAGGATCTTGATCTCGAGGTCGTCGGGCCCGGTCCAGTCGGGATGCCGCGAGGCCGAGCGCTGGTCGATGCCCTTGGGCAGCGTCCGCATCTCGGCGACGCGGTCGGAGATCTTCTGGCCAAGCAGCATGCCGCCGCCGCCGGGCTTGGCGCCCTGGCCAACCACCACCTCGATCGCATCGGCCCGGCGCAAATCGCGCGGGTTCATGCCATAGCGCGACGGCAGATATTGGTAGACCAGCACCTTGGAATGACCACGCTCTTCCTCGGTCATGCCGCCGTCACCGGTGGTGGTCGAGGTGCCGGCCAGCGTCGCGCCGCGCCCTAGCGCTTCCTTGGCCGGGCCGGACAGCGAGCCGAAACTCATGCCGGCGATGGTGATCGGGATCTTCAGCTCGATCGGCTTCTTGGCGTGGCGCGAGCCCAGCACGACGCCGGTGTCGCAGCGCTCGCGATAGCCTTCGAGCGGATAGCGCGAGATCGAGGCGCCAAGAACCAGCAGGTCGTCGAAATGCGGCAGCTTGCGCTTGGCGCCACCGCCGCGGATGTCATAGATGCCGGTCGCCGCGGCGCGGCGGATCTCGGAAAGCGTGTAGTCGTCGAAGGTCGCGGATTTGCGCGGCGTCGTCGGCGGGTTGCGATAGGTCATTTTGCCTCAATATGCGTCGGCATTGTCGATATTGAAATTGTAGAGCGTGCGCGCCGAGCCGTAGCGCTTGAACTCGGCCGGCTTGACGCCGGTCACGCAGGCGCGGTCGAGCAAGCCTTGCAGTAGCTCCAGATGCTCAGGCCGCATCTCCTTGGCGATGCAGTCGGCGCCGAGGCTGTCGACCTTGCCGCGCACGAACAGCCGCGCCTCGTAGATGGAATCGCCCAGCGCATCGCCGGCATCGCCCAGCACCACCAGATTGCCCGATTGCGCCATGAAGGCCGACATGTGGCCGATATTGCCATGCACGACGATGTCGATGCCTTTCATCGAGATGCCGCAGCGCGACGAGGCATTGCCTTCGATGACCAGCAATCCGCCCCGTCCGGTGGCGCCGGCATATTGGCTGGCGTCGCCCTTGATGGTGATCGAGCCCGACATCATGTTCTCGCCGACGCCCGGCCCGGCCGAACCGTGGACGGTGATCGCGGCGCCATCGTTCATGCCGCCGCAATAATAGCCGACGCTGCCGCGCACATCGATGGTGACCGGCTGGTCGACGCCGACGGCGACCGAGTGGCTGCCTTTTGGATGGAGCACCTCCCAGGCGGTCTCGTTGGAGCCGGGGGTCAACTTGTGAAGCGCCTGGTTGAGCTCGCGCAGCGACATCGCGTCGAGATCGAAGACCCGTGATGCGTTATCGTGCGCTGCCGTCTTTGAAAGCTTGGTTGCCGGCATCAGCTCAATGCTCCCAGAAATAGACGGTCGCGGGCTCGGGTTCCCAGACCCTCGCATTGTCTATGCCGGGCAGTTTGGTAAGCGCACGATATTCGGAACCGAAGGCGACATATTGGTCGGTCTCCGCCATCACGGCAGGCTTGCAGGCGATCGGGTCGCGCACCACGCCGAAGCCGTTCTTGGTACCGACGACGAAGGTGAAGAAGCCATCGAGATCGCTGAGCGTGCCTTCCAGCGCCTCGCCGAGATTCTTGCCATGCGCCATCTGCGAGGAGAGATAGGCGGCCGCCACTTCGGTGTCGTTCTCGGTCTCGAATGTCATGCCTTCGCGGACCAGCTCGCGCCGTACATTGTTGTGGTTGGAGAGCGAACCATTATGCACCAGGCACTGGTCGGCGCCAGTCGAGAACGGATGCGCGCCCATCGTTGTGACAGCCGATTCGGTCGCCATTCGGGTATGGCCGATGCCATGCGTGCCGGTCATCTTGCGGACGTCGAAACGCTCGACGACGGCTTCCGGCAGGCCGACTTCCTTGTAGATTTCCACCACGTCGCCGGCGCCCATGATGCGGATATCGGGCCTCAGCGCCTGGATCGCCTCACGCGCCTCGTCGATCTTGTCGGGCCTGGTCCTGACGACTGCATGCGTCGACTTTATCGCCACGCTCACCGGCGCGCCGATGGCCTTGGCGAGTTCGGTATCGAGACCGCGGAAATCGCGTTCCGGCTTCGCCGACTGGATGGTGATCTTGGCCTCGTTGCCGATCGGCGCACCGTAGATGGCGATGCCGGCGCTATCGGGACCGCGGTCGCTGAGCGAGATCAGCATCTCCGAAAGCATTGCGCCCAGCTTGGGTTCCAGCGCCTTGTCCTTCAAGAAAAGTCCGACGATTCCACACATGTCAGCCTCCGACGTTTTGTAGCTTCCGGATCATGTATCGAATGAGTCCCTGGAATTCAACTCACATGAAAGTTTTTTTCATAAGAAAAAACAAGTCACCTGGCGCAGGCGGCGCCAGGTGACAGATATTGAGACTAATAGCGGTCGATCGCCTCTCGTGTCTCGTCGCCGCTGCGGTCCGCGGCCATGTCGGCCTCGATTTCAGCGTTCTCGTGGCGCGTCTGGAGGACGTGCCAGCCGATCCAGAAAACGAGGCCGATGATGACCATCAGCACTTCTGAACCCTGAAACGGGTAGATTGCGCCGACGTCCTTGAGGTCGACGGCCCAGCTTTCCATGCCATTGGTGGACATTGCGAGTTCTCCTGTCGGTTGGCTATTTGATCATGGCCTTTTCGGCAGATCCCACTTCTCGCACCGATGCCTCGAACGCATGGTTGAGGGCAAAGTCGACGCCCTCGAGTTCGACCTTGGCAGGCACACGCAGCAGGTTCATCCCGTTGAGGATCTTGCAGACAACAAGGGTGGGGACGAAGCCGAGCGCGAACATCAGCACCGCGCCCGCGAAATTGCCGAGCGGATTGATGTGCGCGAACCCCTCATAGGGCGAGGACGGCTGTCCCCACAGCATGAAACCCGCCACCACGACGCCGAGGAAACCGCCATAGCCGTGCACGGCAACGGCGCCCACCGCATCGTCGATCTTGAAGCGGCGCTCGACGAAGTAGTGCAGCTTGTAGCAGATGCTAGGGACGATCGCGCCGATCAGCATCGCCTGGATCGGGTGATAGAGATCGTTGCCTGCCGAAGCCGAGATGACGCCGCAAAGCCCCATCGAGAACGTCCAGAACGGGTCGCCCTTGGAGACGATATAGCCGGCCAGCATCCCGCCCGACAGCGACATCAGGAAGTTGAAGGTGATCGCCGAGAGCGTGGTCGGCCCGAGGTAGATGTTGGTCGTCGTCCAGGTCTCGCCGGTGATCTGGCCGGCAATGACCTCCGGGCTGATCAGCGGAATGTTGCACGCGGCGTAGAAGCCCCAGAAGCCGGTGTAGATCAGGAACAGCCCGATCGTGACCAGCCACACATTGTGGGGCGGGATGTCTCGGGCCGTGCCGTCGGGCCTGAACTTGCCGATGCGCGGACCGAGCACGATGAGGAAGGCGAGCGCCGCTCCGCCCGCTATGGCGTGCACGACGCCCGATGCATAGGCGTCATGATAACCCCAGAGCTTCACCATCCAGCCTTGCGGATGCCAGCCCCAGGATGCGTCGAGGATCCACAGGACCGAGCCGACCAGCACCGCGACGATCCAGAACGCGCCCGAGCGCGCGCGTTCTATGATCGAACCCGAGATGATCGACGCCGTCGTGATGGAGAACAGCAGGAAGGCGCCCCAGAACACGCCGTTGAGGCGATGCCACAGCGCGGCATCGGCCGGCGTGACCCCCGATTCGCCTGGATTGACGCCGGAGAGATGGGCGCCCATCAGCGGATTCCACGGTTCGGCGAATGGTGCCGCGACAAGTCCGCCCGCGACCATGCCCGGTCCGTTGGGGAATCCGAAATAGATCCACCAGCCGAAAAGATAGAACGTCACCGTGACGAGCGGGATCGCCATCGCGTTCTTCATAAGCGTTTTCAGGTGATTGCGACGGCGTGACACCCCCACCTCGTAGGTGCAGAACCCGACGTGGATGAGGAACATCATGACGATGGTCACCCAATAATAGAATTCCGTGAAAATGGTCGTTAGAGCGTTGAGATTCCCTTCCATTTTATGTCCCCTCTCTTCAGCTGAGTTCCTTGCCTCCTAGTAAAACTTTTTGCATCTTAGTATTGCGCGCTTTTGGAGTTTTGAGTCAATATGGTTCGCAACGTTGCCCCGGCTCATGAGGGCCTTGAAGCGGCGAAACGTTGGCAATTATGTTGAGGGAGAAGCAGGCCCATGACGGCATCCTGGAGATTTTCGACCCTGGCGGATCGCCATCGCGCGCTCGGCTCGAAGCTCGAAGACTGGAGCGGCATGGGCACCGCCTGGACCTACGACAAGGATGCCGACGAGGAATACATCGCCATCCGCACCAAGGCCGGGCTGATGGACGTCTCTGGCCTCAAGAAGGTCCACATCACCGGGCCGCATGCCTCGCACCTGATCGACCTCGCTACGACGCGCGATGTGGAAAAGATCTATCCCGGCAAGTCGGCCTACGCCTGCATGCTCAATGAGGCGGGAAAATTCACCGACGACTGCATCCTCTACCGCACCGGCCCGAATTCCTGGATGGTCGTGCATGGTTCGGGCACCGGCCATGAGGAGCTGCAGCGGGCAGCGATGGGGCGCGACGTCTCGCTGCGCTTCGACGACAATCTGCACGACCTGTCGCTGCAGGGTCCGACCGCTGTCGACTATCTCTCGAAGCATGTGCCGGGCATTCGCGATCTGCCCTATTTCCATCATATGCAGACGCAGCTGTTCGGCTTTCCGGTGATGATTTCGCGCACCGGCTACACCGGCGAGCGGGGCTACGAGATCTTCTGCCGCGGCCAGGATGCCGGCGCGATCTGGGACAGGATCCTCGACGAGGGCAAGGGCGCCGGCATCATTCCTTGCCGCTTCACCACGCTCGACATGTTGCGCGTCGAGAGCTACCTGCTGTTTTATCCCTACGATAATTCCCAAAAGTATCCGTTCGACAATGAAGGCCCCGGCGACACGCTGTGGGAGCTCGGCCTCGACTTCACCGTCAGCCCCGGCAAGACAGGCTTTCGCGGCGCCGAGGAACACTACCGCCTCAAGGGCCAGGAGCGCTTCAAGATCTATGGCGTGCTCCTCGACGGCAAGGAGCCGGCCGACGAGGGCGCGCCGGTCTATCGCGACGGCAAAAAAGTCGGCGTGGTGACCTGCGCCATGTATTCGCCATTGGTCAAGAAATCGATGGGCATCGCCAGGCTTGATGTCGACTGCGCCGTCAAGGACACCAAGCTGGAGATCCGCAACAAGAGCGGTGCGATCAATGCCACCGCGCAGCCGCTTCCCTTCGATGATCCGAAGAAGACCAAGCGCACGGCGAAAGGCTGAGGCATAGTCAAAGGCGAGCGGTTCGAGGCATAAACAGAGAATGGCAGCCAAAAGTATCATTAGCCGGCCCGTTTACGGAACCTTGTCTCCGCAGCCCGGCAAGCACCATCTTTTCATCGCGGATGCCGAGGGCGCGCTGGCAATAACGGACATGGCCGCCAAGGCGCCCGTCGGGTTTTTTGACGGCGCCCACATCATCTTCATCCCCGGTCCTGACGGCAAGTATGTCGAAGCGCTCGAAGCGTTGAAGCCGGCGCAGTTTTACCAGGGATATTCCTTCGCCAGTGCCTTGCCACGGCTCAAACAGACGCTGGCCAACGCGCATATGGGGCTGCGCCTCTATCTCGCAGGCACTGAGGGGCTGATCGGCCAGGCCATGCAGGTCGCGCTCGAAGCCGGCATCGACCATACCTCGATCCAGACCGAACATCGCGGTTCGCTGGCGCGGCGCATGCAATGCGTGCATTGCAAGGGCATCACCGAAAACGTGACGACGCAGCCGGCGACCTGTTCGCATTGTGGCCTGCTTCTTCTGGTACGCGATCATTACTCGCGGCGTCTTGCGGCCTTCCAGGGGGTCTGCATCAACGCCGAGGATCGTAGCGAAATTCCTCCCATGGAGGAGATATTTCGATGAGCACCGGCACCACCAAGCTTGATGTCGTCGTCTCCGATGTCGTCCCGGTCAACGATCTGGTGACGCGCTTCCATTTTCGCCGGCGTGACGGCGAGCTTTTGCCGACCTTTTCCGGCGGCGCCCATGTCGTGGTCGAGATGCGCGATGGCGAGCGGACCAGGCTCAATCCCTATTCGCTGATGGGCTCGCCGCTCGACACCCGTGAATACACGATCTCGGTGCGCCGTGACGATGTCGGGCGCGGCGGCTCGCTGTTCATGCACCGGAGCGTCAAGCCGGGCCTGGAGATGGTGATCAGCTATCCGGTCAATTTGTTCTCGCTCGATTTGCGCGCCAAGAAACACCTGATGCTGGCCGGCGGCATCGGCATCACCCCGTTCATGGCGCAGACCGCGCAACTGGCGGCGGAAGGCGGCAATTTCGAATTGCACTACACGTGCCGCACCGCCTCGCTCGGCACCTATGCCGATGTGCTGCGGGAACGCTACGACCGCCGCGTCAGGCTCTATCACGACGATCGCGACGAGCGCATCGATCTCGACCGGCTCTTATCCTCGCAGCCGCTCGGCACGCATCTCTATGTTTGCGGTCCATCCGGGATGATCGCTTGGGTGCGCGACCGCGCCGCCGCCTTGGGCTGGCCGTCGGAAACCGTGCATTTCGAGCATTTCGCGGCACCGCAGCCCGGCGCACCCTTCGACGTGACGCTGGCCGTCACCGGCAAGACGATCCGCGTCGACGAGCAGCAGAGTCTGCTAGAAGCGATCGAGGCGGCCGGCGTCGATCCACCCTATCTCTGCCGCGGCGGCGTCTGCGGCCAGTGCGAAACCAACGTCATCGCGCATGACGGCAAATTCATTCACAACGATCACTGGCTGAGCGAGGAAGACCATCGTTCCGGCTGCAAGATCATGCCGTGCGTGTCGCGCTTCGAGGGCCGGTCGCTGGTCTTGGAAAGATAGGAGGCGAGCTTGGGCATCACCTTTCGCAAGGAAACGTTCCGCGACGACTTCACTTTCAGGAACAGCCCGGAGCACATCAGGCGGTTTCCGTTTCCATTCCACGAAGACAGCTACATGTATGCGGTTAACATTGAGCCGCATGTTGTCGGGCCGAAGGGCAGCGTGCTCGAAAACCTGATCGACGTCGACGAGCACTATGTCTCCGAGATGCAGGACCGCGCTTTGGTGCTGGCCGAGGATCCGCTGCGCTGCCAGTCGCTGCCGCACATGACGCTGGCCGGCTGGGACCTGCTCGAACTCCTGATGGAACAGCAAGCGCTGGGCTACCCCGAGCATTTCACGCTCACCCGCGACGGCGACCGCTGGCGCTGGATCAACCGCCCGCTCGGCATCGACGACACCTTCACCTTCGGCGATGTCTCGACGCTGCCTTACGGGCCGATGGAATACATCACCAGGCAGAGCCAGGGCGATTTCTGCATCCTCGACCAGCGTGACGGCAATCTGTGGATGGATGCCGGCATGGTCACCACCCAGGCCGACTGGTCGCTCGATTTCGACATCGGCATGAACTTCTTCGAGTGGCACGCGCCGGTGCCGCTGGCGCATGAAAAGGGGATTTTCGTCAGGGCCTTGAAGTTCCTCACCAATATCCAGCAAGGCAAGCCGGCACGGCGGTTGAACTGGACCATGACCATCAACCCGCGCCTCGACACCAGCCCGGAAAATTATCACAAATGGGGACCGGACCGGACGACGGTGACGGCGGAGAACGTCGGTGATAAGGTGCATCTGCGCGTCGAGCTGCAAAGCTTCTGGCGGCTGCCACGCTCCAACGGCATAGTCTTTCCGATCCGCTGCTACCTGATCAAGATGGACGAGCTGGTGACGCAGCCGAAATGGGCGCGGCGTCTGCACCGCGTCATCCGTGACCTGCCTGAGGAACTCGCCACCTACAAGGGCCTGACCCGCTATCGCCCGACACTGGTCGAATGGCTGTCGAAGCTGGATGACGGCAGCCCGACGAGTCCGGGGTTTGGGCCGGATTGAGTTTGATTTGTAGTGTTTGCGCTGCCTCTCACCGGGCATAGTTGCTCGCGCCGGTCATTGTGGGGCGATGGCAGATTTGAACCGGAGTTCTAATGATGCCAGTTGTTCAAGAAGAGCCTTCGCCCTCGCATCCTGAAGAAATCAAATCAGTTTTCGATCTGCGAGTAGGGAAGCATATCACGTTGCAGGGCAGTGCCAGGATAACACCGGCAGGCGTGATCTGCACCGGGATCGCGGTTGCCGCCATGACGCTCGCGCTTGGGTACCTTGCCTCAACAACCAGCCGTCGCGGGCGCTAGTGCATCTCGCCCAAAACTGGCCCCGATTTCGCCTCAACCCGCGCTGTTCTGCGCATAGCAGATGATCGAGAGGTAGCGCATCGGCAACTGGGTCAACTGTTCCGGCCCGTGCGGCGCGTCGGCGTCGAAGAACAGGCTGTCGCCCGGCTTCATCGGATAGAGGTGGCTGCCGTGCCGGTAAACGACTTCGCCTTCAAGCATGTAGAGGAACTCCATGCCCTCATGCTGGAAGGTCGGGAACACATCGGAATCCTCGGTTAGCGTGATTAGATAGGGTTCGACGACGACGCCACTGGTGTTGGAGCCGATATGCCCGAGCAGATTGTACTGGTGGCCGGCGCGCGTGCCGCGGCGTTCGACATCAAGCCCTTCGCCCGCCTTGACGAAGACAGCGCTGCGCTCCTCCTCGAAGCGGCGGAAGAAGGCGGTGACGGGAACGCCGAGCGCCCGCGACAGCGCCTGCAGTGTCGTCAGCGACGGCGAGGTGATGCCATTCTCGATCTTCGACAGCATGCCGAGCGAAATTTCGGTGGCGACCGCCAGGTCGGCGACGGTGATGCCGAGCTTCTTGCGGAACGCCCGGACCTCGCGGCCGATCGCGACTTCCAGCACCTTTTCACGGGTGTCGCGAATGGCGTGCGGGTTTTGGGTGAGTGGTGTGCGGATGGTTCGCCCATCGGCGGCCTTAGGCAATGGCTTGGCCTTGGCCGCGGCGATGCCAGGCTTGGACTCTGAAGACTTTTTCGCCATGTCGCCGCCCCGAACCCTGTGGATTTATTTCACTCAAGGTGAACATATTCGCTGCCGATACAATAGCGCAACCGCCGCAACAAGCCCCGCGTGATGGATCACGCGGTTTTTCCCGATGTTTGGTCCGCGACCGCTTTTCCCCCTGAAAGTTGCGATCGCGCAACGCTGTTTCGACGCAAGACCTGTTGACAGCACGGGAGCGCCAATTACTGTCCCTGTCAGTGAAATTTGTTTCGTAAGAGCAATTCCAGGAAAAGTGTGAAACGGTTCCCGGGAAAAGCTCGTAGCGCTTTCCCTTGGGAATTGCGTCAAGACAGAAGTCGAAATCAGGACGGGAGGTCCGCAATGAAAAGTCGTGTTGCCGTCATTGGTGCCGGACCGTCCGGTATGGCCCAGCTCAGGGCCTTCAAGTCAGCCGCCGACAAGGGCGCCGATATTCCCGAGATCGTCTGCTTCGAAAAGCAGTCCGACTGGGGTGGCCTCTGGAATTACACCTGGCGCACCGGTCTCGACGAGCATGGCGATCCGGTCCACGGCTCGATGTACCGCTATCTCTGGTCGAATGGGCCGAAGGAATGCCTCGAATTTGCCGACTACACGTTCGAGGAGCACTTCGGCCGGCCGATTGGCTCCTATCCGCCGCGCGCCGTGCTGTGGGACTACATCAAGGGCCGCGTCGAAAAATCCGGCGTGCGCAAATGGGTGCGCTTCAACAGCCCGGTGCGCATGGTCACGTTCTCGGATCAGACGAAGAAATTCACCGTCACCGCGCATGACCGCGCCAACGACGTGACCTATTCGGAAGAGTTCGACAATGTCGTCGTCGCCTCGGGGCATTTCTCGGTGCCCAACGTGCCTTATTTCGAGGGCTTTTCGACCTTCAACGGCCGCATCCTGCACAGCCATGATTTCCGCGACGCCATGGAATTCAAGGGCAAGGACATATTGATCATCGGCCGCTCCTATTCGGCCGAGGACATCGGTTCGCAATGCTACAAATACGGCGCCAAATCGATCACCTCCAGCTACCGCTCCAAGCCGATGGGCTTCAAATGGCCGGAGAACTGGAAGGAAGTGCCGCTGCTGCAGAAGGTCGTCGGCAAGACCGCGCATTTCAAGGACGGCAGCACCAAGGATGTCGACGCCATCATCCTGTGCACCGGCTACCTCCACTCCTTCCCCTTCCTTACCGACGATTTGAAGCTCAAGACCGCCAACCGCATGTGGCCGGACGGGCTCTATGAGGGAGTCGTCTGGGAGAAGAATCCGCAACTGTCCTATATCGGCATGCAGGACCAGTTCTACACGTTCAACATGTTCGACGCGCAGGCCTGGTTCGCCCGCGACGTCATCATGGGGCGCATCAAGTTGCCTTCGGCAGAGGCGATGGCGGCGCACGGCGCGAAATGGCGGGCGCGCGAGGAGACATTGGAAGACGCCGAGCAGATGATCTGGTTCCAGGGCGATTACACCAAGGAACTGATGGACCAGACCGATTATCCCGGCTTCGACGTCGAGGCAGTCAACCAGACCTTCATGGAATGGGAACACCACAAGGTCGAGAACATCATGACCTTCCGCGACAATGCCTACCGCTCGCTGATGACCGGCACGATGGCGCCGCTGCACCATACGCCGTGGCTGCAGGCGATGGACGATTCGATGGAGAGCTATCTCGAGGTGAAAGGCGTCGCGGCGGAATAAGGCTTCCGCGTCAATCTTTTCAGGCCGGCGCCACGATCCAAGCATGGCGGTTTTCACCATACACGGCCTGAGTAGGCTGTGGGAACAAAGGGTCGGCGAAACAACCCACAGCGATGGCAACGGCCGTGGGCTTTCGCGATGGATACCAGAAGACCGTCGAGCCGCACGTCTCGCAGAAGTGGAACGTGACGGGAAATCCGCTGTCGGAATCGCGCTGATACGTCCGGGAAGCCCCCTCAATTTCGGTTGATCGGGCTTCGAAAAATGCCGCGATCCCGAACGGGCTTCCGGTTCGCCTTTGGCAAGCGAGGCAATGGCAAAGCGATACCTTGGCCGGCTCCTGCGGGCAGCGGATCAGCAATTGGCCGCAGGTGCAGCGGGCTGTCCGGCTGGTCATGGGTTCTCTCCGTGATCGAGATTCGAGCTCGAGTTCTATCCCAGCCTTGCCCGTGCCTTGGCCGTCCAGGCGTTGAACAGCCGGTCGGCAACGATGCCGATGAAGGCGATGGCGAGACCCGCGACGATGCCGCGGCCGGCATCGGCCTTGGACAGCGCGATGAACACCTCCTGACCGAGATCGCGTGTGCCGACCATGGCGCAGATGATGATCATCGCCAGCGCCATCAGGATCGTTTGGTTGACGCCGAGCATGATCTCCGGCAGCGCCAGCGGCAATTGCACGCGAAAGAATGTCTGACGCGGCGTGCAACCCGAGACCTTGGCTGCCTCGATCAGCGCCGGCGGCACCTGCCGGATGCCGAGATTGGTGTAGCGGATGGCCGGCACCACGGCGAAGGCGACGGTGGCGATCATAGCGGTGACGTCGCCAACTCTGAACAGCATCACCACCGGGATGATGAAGCAGAAGGACGGCAGCACCTGCAGCGTGTCGATGACGGGCGTGACGATCTTTTCGAAACGGTCGCTGCGCGCCGCCATCAGCCCCACCGGAATACCGATCAGGCAAGCGATGAAGGCCGAGATGCCGCAGAGATAGACCGTCGCCATGGTCTTTTCCCACAGGCCGGTGATGGCGCAGAAAGCGGTCAGCGCGGCGACGAGAGCAGCGAGACGCAAGCCGGAGAGCTGGTAGCCGGCAAGGCCGAGCAGGAATACTGCCCCCAGCCACGGAAAACCCTCGCAGAAGGCGCGCACCGGATTCAGCACATTGAGGATGAGCGCCACCCGGAAGGCTTCGATCGTGTCGAAGAAATTGAGTGTGATCCAGTTCACCGCCGCCTTCCACAGCGGCGCCGTGGTCAGGGTCATCGCTTTCGGCAGTGCCGCGAAGGCCGGCAGGAACAGGCCAAGCAGCGTGGTGATGGCGAGGATGGCGATTGCCAGCGTCAGATTGGGATAGCGCTGCCAGAAGTTGCGGCTGGCCTCCTGAGGGACACCGCCCTTGGCCTGCTTGTGCGCGATGGCCTGGCTTAGCCGGTCGAGGGCGATGGCCAGCGCGACGATGGCGAGGCCGGCTTCCATGGCCTCGCCGACCTTCAGCGCGCGCAGCGCCAGGAGCACGTCGTAGCCGAGACCGCCGGCGCCGATCATCGAGGCGATGATCACCATGTTCAGCGCCAGCATGATGACCTGGTTGACGCCGACCATCAGCGTCGGCCGCGCCGACGGCAACAGCACCTTCCACAGTTTCTGCCGTGCCGTGCAGCCGGCCATCTCGCTGAAATCGTCGATTTCGGACGGCACCCTGGACAGGCCGAGCATCGTCGCCCGCACCATTGGCGGCGTCGCGAAAATCGCGGTTGCGATCATCGCCGAGACCGGGCTGTTGCCGAACAGAAGCAGCATGGGGATGAGATACGCGAAGGTCGGGATCGTTTGCATCAGGTCGAGGGCAGGGGAGATGACGAGCCTCTCTGCCCAGGGCTTGCGCCATGCCCAGATGCCGACGAACAGGCCGGTGACGATGCAGAACGGCACGGCGATGGAGATCAGCCCGAGCGTCAGCATGGCGCTGGTCCATTGCCCGAACAGCGCGATGTAGAGGAAACAGCCGCCGACCAGGGCGCCGAGTTTCCAGCCGCCGGCGGCCCGTCCGGCGAGATATGCGGCGGCGCAGACGCCGACCCAGGACAGGCGCGGCAGGACGACCATATCGGCGCCATGGCCGATCTTGAAATTCTTGGCCAGAAGATTGAGCGCGAAATCCAGCGGCACGCCGAGCACCACGGTGATCGAGCGGGTCAGCCAGGAGAAGTTCGACTTTATCCAGCGCATCAACGCACTGACCCAGTCGGCGACGGGGACAATCGCCTCGGCCGGATAGCTGACGGCCCACGGCACGCTATCCCGCAGCAGGAACACGACCAGTACGGCGCCAAGCGCCAAAGCCCAGATCGCCAGCCAGCGCTGAACCGGCGGCCTGGATGCGCTGGCGCTTGCCGTCACCGTCATGTGCCGGCTCTCGGACGCTCTATGCCGGCCAGAAGATCGATAACCGCTTGCGGCGTCACTTCGCCGATCGGCTTGCCGGTGCCGTTGACCACGGCGAATGGCTTGCCGGCGGCAACGATATCAGCCGAGAAGCTTGCTATTCTGGCCTCCGGCGCCACCGTGCCGCCATGCTCTGAGCCATCACAGGCGCGCATCAGGCTGCGCGCCGAGATCACCTTGGCGCGGTGGACGTCGCGGGTGAATTCGGCGACATAGTCGGTCGCCGGATTGACCACCAACTCCTCCGGCGTGCCGATCTGGATGACCTCGCCGTCCTTCATGATGGCGATGCGGTCGGCCAGCCGGATGGCCTCGTCGAAATCATGGGTGATGAAGACGATGGTCTTGTGCAACATGGTCTGCAGCCGCATCAGTTCGTCCTGCATCTCGCGGCGGATCAGCGGATCGAGCGCCGAGAACGGCTCGTCGAGGAACCAGACTTCCGGCTTGGTGGCGAGGCTGCGGGCGATGCCGACGCGCTGCTGCTGGCCGCCGGAGAGTTCGCGCGGATAGAAATGTTCGCGGCCGCGCAAGCCGACAAGCTCGATCACCTCCCGCGCGCGTCCCTCGCGCGTCGGCCGGTCCTGCCCCTGGATGCCGAGCGGAAAGGCAATGTTCTCCAGCACATTGAGATGCGGCAAAAGCGCAAAATTCTGGAACACCATCCCCATGCGGTGCCGCCTGAGCTCGATCAGCGCGGCATCTGAAATCTTGAGCAGATCCTTGCCCTCGAACTCGACCTTGCCATGGGTCGGCTCGATCAGCCTCGACATGCAGCGCACCAGCGTCGACTTGCCCGACCCCGAAAGCCCCATGATGATGAAAATTTCGCCCTGGCGGATTTCGAGGTCGACGGCGCGCACCGCGCCGACCAGTCCGGCAGCAGTGACTTCCGCCATGCTGGCCTTGCCGTCGCGCTGGCGGATGAAAGGCGCCGCATTCGATCCGAACAGCTTCCAGACATTGCGGCAGGCAAGTTTGACCGGCCGGGCATCCTTGCCGGCTGTCTTCGGGTCCTGTTTAGTCGCTTCGCTCATGCAGCCGTCCTTCTGGAATAGCGAATGGGATCCAGCCCGATGGCCGGATCCCGCAATGTCCAGTCGGAACGATCACTGCGCCCAGGCTTTCCAGTCGGCTTCGTGGGCCGCGATCCAGGCGGCGGCGACGTCTTCCGGCGTCTTGCCGTCGAGATCGATCTCGCCGCTCATCTTGTTGAGTTCGTCAGTGTCGACCGTATAGGCCTTCGCCACCTTGTAGGCGACCGGCCATTTATCCTTCATGCCGGCCCAGGAATATTTCCAGATCTCGCCATGCGGCTTGCCGCAGTCATATTTGGCGTCGGGGTTCGTGCCCCATTTCGGGTCGCTGTAGCACTCCGGCGTGTATTCGGGGAATTCGACCCATTCGCCCTTGTATTTTGCTGGCGCCCAGTGCGGCGAATAGACCCAAAGCATGATCGGCGCCTTGCGCTGATAGGCTGAATCGAGTTCCGCGAACATCGCCGCGTCGGTGCCGGCATGGATGACGGTGAAGGGCAGTTTCAGCGCCTCGACGCGTTCGTCGTCAAAGCCTTCCCAAGTCACCGGGCCGCCGAGGTAACGACCCTTCGGCGCCGTCTCGGCCGTCGAGAAGGCCTCGGCGCATTTGGGATCCTTCAGCGCTTCCCAGTTGGGCAGGCCGGGGCATTTCTCCTTCATGTATTCGGGATACCACCATTCTTCCTTGGCCTTGGGCCCGAGCGCGCCCAGCCGTTCGGTCTGGCCGGTCGCATCGGAGGCCTTCATGGCTTCGCCGGCCGTCGTGTCCCAGAACTCCATGCCGACATCGAGGTCGCCATTGGTGAGGCCGGTGGTCAGGCTGGAGAGATAGTCGGCTGTCGGGTACTCGACCGTGTAGCCGAGCTTTTCGAGGATGCCGCCGAGGATCTTGGCGTTCAGGTTGACGCTGGTCCAGTCGAACAGCGCGATCTTGATCGGGTCGTTGGATTCAGGCGCGGCCGCTTGCGCCGCCGGCGTCAGCGCGCTTGCGGCGGCCAGCGTGAAGGCTCCCATTGATACCTTAGAAATAATGCTCCGAAGTGACATGCTTGTTCTCCTGTCAAGCTCTGGTGAAGATTCGTTCGTTCCCTCTGGCGTCTTTTTTTGATTGTGTTGGAAAAGCCGGTCGTTGCGCAAGGCCCAATGGCCCGACATTACTGTCGGCGCGCAGGAAATAGTGCCCAATTCGATAAGGATGTCGTGTGGGACGGATCGCGTCATGACTGCCGGGCAGCGAAGCAGTGATCCGCGGATCGATTGCCGGTCTTGCGGCGCCCTCAAGCTTACGAGCCATCAAGGTCCCATGCTATCGGCTGTCGGCAATCACCGAAGCCATTTTCATGGGATGAAATTATATATACCAACGTTCATGTCGCGCAACGCATATTGCTGTTAGCAGCGGGCCGCTAAGAACCAGGCTCCGAAGGACGGATCGACGTTGCGCCTCGCGCGTCTCTTCCTTCTCCCTTGACAAGGGGAGATCGCAGCTTCGGCGATCCGTTCAGTCTTCGACGCTGCAGCGTGGCGAAAGCCGACATGATGGCCAATCTCCCCCCTTGCGGGGAAGATGTCTGGCCGGACAGCGGGGGGGGGAAGGATTGCTACAGGGACGCTATTTCGCGTCCTCGCCTTCTTTGGCCGATGTCATAGCATAGACCCACGATGTTCACTCCCGCTCAGAAATAACCGTCCGACGCGGCCGTGGATTCCTTGGGGATTTCGACGCCGTCGACCAGGATCTTGTCGACCAGTTCGTGGTGGAAGCACACCAGCCCCTTGATGCGCTCGGCCTCGTGCACCGGTTCGGGATAGTACCAGACGAGGTTCTCGTGGCGCTTCTTGGGAGTCGTCACATGGTAATAATTGGAGATGCCCTTGTAGGGGCAGCGCGAAATGTAGCGGCTGGGCGCGAACATATCGAGCCTGGTGTCGGAGATCGGCAAATAGTGACGCACCGGATGCCCGGTCTCGAACAGGAACACACCGCGGCGGGAATCCGCCACCTGCTCGCCGTCGAGGATCACCTGCACGCGCCGTGACGAGGGCAGGCAGTCGACGCGGCGGAACGGGTCGCGGGCATGGACGAAGATTTCCTCGTCCTCTTCGAACCAGTGGCCCATCTTGCTCCAGTAGAAGGACATGTAGTCCGCTATCGGCGGGCAGCCCTTGACCGGATCTAGATAGCGCCAGGCGCCGTCCTCGACCAGCGTGATGCCGGTGTTCAGCGAATAATGGGTGGCAACACCCTTGAACGGGTCCTCCGTCGTCGTCCGGCTTGGCAGCAGGAACTCCTCGCGCACGTCGCCGATCGGGAAATAATAGACCGGCAGATGATCGGATTCGTAGAAGACCAGCGCCTTGGTCGTGTCGGCAACGGTCATCGAGCCGACCTGCACGCGTAGCCGCTTGGGGCAGGGCATGGTGAAGGCGACATAGCCCGGTTCGAACTCATACTGCACGATAGTGTCGAGCAGGGGGAAATGCGGCCCGCGGCCGCGCAGATGGGGTTTGCGAATGGTAGTCTCCCGTTTCTTTTCTTTTGCGATCGGGCGTTGGTGCGCGGTCATGATCAGCCTATGGACACGCGGTCGAGCAGCAGCCCGGCGGCGATCGGCGGCAGCCCGCTGACATTCTTGCGCACCGGCACCAGAAGGTCGGGGAAATAGCTGAAGATCACCGGCGTCTCGTCGAGCAGCAGTTTCTGGATGTCTGACGCTGCACTTTGTTGCGCACCGATATCGAGCGCCTTCAGATAGCTGGTGACCATGCCGTCATAGGTCGAATTCTTGAAGTGCGCCGCGTTCCACGGCCCGTCGCTGACCAGCGGGCTTTTCAGGAACACGTTCGGCACGCTGCGATGCGCGTAGTCGGTGATGCCTAGCGGGCTGTCCAGCCAGTCCGATTGGCCGAACACCGCCTTCCCGTAATATTTGTCCTGATCCTCGATGTTGAGCGCGATGCGGGCGCCGATCTCCTTGGCGAAGTTCTGGAACAATTGCGCGTAGCCGGGGATGTCGGAATAGCGCAGCGTCGTCAGCGTCATGTCGAAGCCGCTGCCAAGTCCCGCCGCTTCGAGAAGCTGTTTTGCCTTGGCGATGTCCTGCGTGCGCTGCGGCACCGATTTGTCGGTCGCCGGGAAGGCCGGCGCGAACGGGCTGTCATTGCCGGTCGCCGCCATGCCGCGGCAGAGGCCATCGACCAGTTTGCTGCGGTCGATGCACAAGGCGAGCGCCTGGCGCACGCGCTTGTCGGTGAAGGGCGCCATGTCGCAGCGCATGTGCAGTTGGCGATGCGCGGTCGAAGCGACGCGCAGGACGGTGATATCGGGATTGTTCAGCACGACCTGGCTGACATCGAGCGGGACGGCATCGAGAAGGTCGACCTCACCGGCCTGCAGCGCCAGGATGCGCGGCTGGACGTCGCCATAGAACTTGAATTCGAGGCGGTCTGGCAGCGCCTTCTCGCCCCAATAATCGGGATTGCGGATAAAGGTCGCGCCGACCTTCGGCGTGTAGCTCTCCAGCCGGAACGGACCGGTGCCCTCGAAGGTCTTTTCGTAGTCGCCCTTGTAGCTCGCCGGCAGGATGACGGCGTTGTAATTGTCGATCGACACCGAATAGGGAAAGCTGCCGTTCGGCGCGTCGAGATGGAAGGCGACGGTATGGTCGTCGACCTTCCGGGTGCCGCCTTTCGACAGCAGTCCCTTGAACACCGAGAGCGCGTTGGACGAGCCGCTCGGGTCGGCCAGCCGATCGAAGGTGGCCACGACATCGTCCGCCCTGAAGTCTTCGCCATTGTGGAACTTGACGCCCTTGCGCAGCTTGAAGGTCCAGACGCTGCCGTCCTCGTTCGGCGACCAGCTTTCGGCCAGCACCGGCTTCAATGTGAGGTCCGGCTGGGTGATGCAGAGGAATTCGGCGGTCTGGAAAACCAGCTGGTAGCTGCCGCTGTCGTAATAGGTGACGGGATCGATGGCGCCGCCGGGTGTCGCCACGCCGGCGCGCACGGTGCCGCCCGGTTTGCCTTCAGCACGCGCCTGCGGCGCGCCAAGGCCGACCGCCGAGGCGATGCCTCCGAGGAATGGCAGCGACAGGCCAAGCAAGCTGCCATGCCTGAGGAAATCGCGGCGGCCTAGCCTGCCGGCCAGGAGTTCATCGATAGCGGAATTTTCGATTGCAGTGAGGTTTCTGCGGGCGGTGTCGATCGTCCTGAAATGCTTTGGCATGGCGGCATTCCTTGCTTCTCATGGGGGCTCCGCTATCTAGTTCACTGTTGATCCCACCCGGAAAGCGATATTTTTTGATAGGGGTCATCGAAATTTTCGATGCAAGGGGCTCGAACATGGACACCGAAAATCTGCGCAGCTTCCTCGAGGTTGCCGCCCATGGCAGCTTCACCGTCGCGGCCAACCGGCTCCACCTTGCCCAGTCCACGGTCAGCGCGCGGATCAGGGGTCTGGAAGAGCAATTGGGACGCCGGCTTTTCGTTCGCGACCGCGATGGCGTAGCGCTCACCCCGGCAGGCCGGCAGTTCCTGCCGCACGCCGCCTCGATCACCCGCACCTGGGAGCAGTCGAGACAGGACATCGCTGTCCCCGACGGCTATGAGACGCTGCTCAGGCTCACCGCTCCCGCCTATCTGTGGGACCACATCACGTCGCCCTGGATCGCCTGGATGCGCGAAAGGCGGCCGAATGTTGCGCTCAGGCTGGAGGGCAGTTTCCCCGACCTGGCGATCGACCAGATGGCCGAGGGCCTGCTCGACATCTGCATTCTCTATCTGCCACGGCCTCACCCCGGCATCGTCTACGAAACACTGGCGGTCGATCAGGTCGTTCTCGTCCAGCATGCCGGGCAAACCGGGTCGTGGACCGAGAATTACATTCTCATGGACTGGGGGCTGGAATTCCGCATCGAGCACGACCGGGCCTTTGCGGCGATGGTGACGCCGGCAATATCGGCCGGGCTGGTTTTCATAGGGCTTCAGCATGTGCTGTCGCAAAAGGCCGCCGCCTATCTGCCGCTCAGCGCGGTCAGCGGCCACATCGAGCGTGGCGAGTTGCGACGCATTGAGGACGCGCCTGTATTCCAGCGCCCGATCTACCTCGCCTATCCCTCGAACCCAACCTCCTCCGACATTCTGGAGGTTGCCCTGGAAGGATTGCGGACGCTGGCAAAGGATTGGTCGGCAGGTGAGGGTTTTGCAGAAGGCGACCGTGCCTTCAGCATGGCAGACGCGCTGCCGGGCGCGTAGCCGTCATCAGGCAGGTTCCGGCTCGACGGCCTTCTTCTGCAGTCTTTCCAGTTCCTCGTATGGGATATGGCAGCGGATGGCATGACCGGGCTTTGCTTCGCTGAGTGGTGGCTCCTGCGTCTCGCAGATCGGGCCGATCTTGCGCGGGCAGCGCGTGTGGAAGACGCAGCCGGATGGCGGATTGGTGGCGCTGGGGATTTCGCCGTCGAGGCGAATGCGCACGGTCTCGCTCTGGTCGAGCTTGGGCACGGCCGACAGCAGCGCTTCGGTATAGGGATGGTGCGGCCCGGCAAAGACATCTTCGGAGGGTCCGATCTCCATGATGCGGCCGAGATAGAGCACGGCGATCTGGTCGGAGAGATAGCGCACCACGGCAAGGTCGTGCGAGATGAAGATGTAGCTGACATCTTCCTTCGACTGCAGGTCGGCGAGCAGATTGAGGATCGCCGCCTGCACCGAGACATCGAGCGCCGAGGTTGGTTCGTCGCACACGACGATGCGCGGCTCGCCGGCGAAGGCGCGCGCGATGGCGACGCGCTGCTTGAGCCCGCCCGAGAGCTGGCGCGGCTTGAGGGCGAGATGGCGCTCGGTCAGCCGCACCGAGCGGACGAGGTCGTCGAGGCGTGCCTGCAGTGCGGCACCGCTCAAGCCCGCCAGCCGCTTCAGCGCGCGGCCAATGATATGCCGGATCGAATGCGAGCGGTTGAGTGCGGAGTCCGGGTTCTGGAAGACGATCTGCATGGCCTTGACCTGGTCGTCGCTGCGGCTTTCCAGCCGTGGCGCCAGTTGCTTGCCTTCGAGCTCGATCATGCCGCCTTCGTCCGGCGGCACCAGGCCAAGCAGCAGCCTGGCGAAGGTGGTCTTGCCGCTGCCGGATTCGCCGACCAGGCCGAGTGTCTCGCCCGGCCGCAGGCTGACCGAGACATCCTTGACCGCCCGCAAGGGGTGGCCATGGCTGGCATAGGTCTTGTTGAGGCCCTCGACACGCAGCACCGCCGGCGATGCCGCTTGTCGTGCTGGAGCAGCGACATTGCTCGGCGTGGCCCGCGGCAAGGATTGCGCCTGCTCGTGATAGTGGCAGCGCGACAGCCGCCGCCCCCGATCGTCGCCCAGTTCGTAGAGCGGCGGCGGTTCTGTGCGGCAGCGCTCGGTGGCGAGCACGCAGCGGTCGGCGAAGGCGCAGCCTTTGATGTCGGCGCCGATGCCGGGCAAAAAGCCCGGTATGGTGTCGAGCCGGCCCTGGTCCTTGCGCTGGCCGCCGCGCGGCAGGCAACGCAGCAGCGCCACCGTGTAGGGGTGGCGCGGATCGTTGAACACGGCCTGCGTCGGTCCTTCCTCGACCAGCATGCCGGCATAGAGCACGCCGACCCGGTCGCACATCTTCGAGACGACGGCGAGATTGTGGCTGATGAACAGGATCGAGGCCGACAGTTCCTGCCTGAGCTGGCCGATCAGGTCGAGCACTTCGGCCTCGACCGTGGCGTCGAGCCCCGTCGTCGGCTCGTCGAGGATCAGCATCGAGGGGTCGTTGGCCAGCGCCATGGCGATGGCCACACGCTGCTGCATGCCGCCTGAAAGCTGGTGCGGATAGCGCTGCATGACGCTGACCGGATCGGAGATGCGCACGCGGTTGAGCATGGCGATCGCGCGATCCTCGGCTGCCTGTCCCGAGACGCTGGCAAGCTCAAAGATCTCGGTCAGCTGGCGACCGATGCGGATCGACGGGTTCAACGCCTTGCCGGGATCCTGATAGACCATCGATACGCTTTCCGCACGCGCCCGCCGCAAGGCTTCGGCGTCGAGCTTCATCACATCCTGGCCGTCGAGTGCAATCGCGCCGCCGGTGATGGAGCCATTGCGCGGGAGATAGCGCACCACCGACAGCGCTACGGTGGATTTGCCGCAGCCGGATTCGCCGACCAGCCCATAGGCCTCGCCCTGGCCGATGGTGAGATTGAGATTGCGCAGCACCGCCCGGTTGCGGCCGCCGACACGGTAGGCGACCGAGAGATCGCGGAGTTCGAGCGCGTTGGCGGCCTTCCCAGTCATTGCCTTGGCGGGTTCAGTCATTGAACGCTCCATGGACGCCGTCCGCCGCCAGATTGACGCCGATCACCAGCGAGGCGATGGCCAGCGCATCGAACAACACCGTCCACCAGAAGCCGCCACCGATCATGCCGTAATTGCTGGAGATCGAGAGCCCCCAGTCGGGTGATGGCGGCTGGATGCCGAAGCCCATGAAGGAGAGCGTGGCAACGGCGAAGATGGCATAGCCGAGCCGCACCGTCGTCTCGACCAGGATCGGCGGGATGACATTGGGCAGGATCTCGACGAACATCGTATGCAATGCGCTCTCGTGCCTGAGCTGGGCGGCGGCGACATAGTCGAGCTCGCGTTCGGCAAGCACGGCCGAGCGCACCGTGCGCGCGATGATCGGCGCGAAGCTCAGGCCAATGACGACGATGACCGTCGTCTTGGAGGTGCCGAGTGCGACGATGGCGAGCAGCGCCACGATGACCACCGGAATGGCCATGAAGGCTTCGAGGATGCGGCTGATGACATCGTCGACGATGCCGCGGAAATAGCCGGTGAACAGGCCGAGCGCGGTGCCGGCTATGGTGGCGAGCAAGGTGGCGAGCGGTGCGACGGTGAGGATGTCGCGCGAGCCGACGATGACGCGCGAGAAGACGTCGCGGCCGATCTGGTCGGTGCCGAACCAGTGTTCGGCCGACGGCGGCGCCAATGCGTTGATGATGTCGTCGGCGAGCGGATCGTAGGGCGCGAAATGTTCGCCAAACAGCGCGCAGGCAACCCAGAACGTAACGATGGCAAGGCCGGTGAGGAAGGTGCCGGACCTCAGCAGCGAGAAAAAGACTTCTGCCAGCGGCCCACGCCGGTTGGTATCGTTCGGCGGCGGAGCCGGAATGCCGGCGGAACTGTCGGTTGTGCTCATTGGTCTGTCCCCAGCCTTATGCGTGGATTGAGCACGGAATAGAGAAAATCGGCGGCCAGGGTCGCCACCGCATAGACGATGCCGATGGTCAGGATGCCGGCCTCCAGAACCGGAAAATCCTTACCGCGCGCGGCGGTGAAGATCAGCGAGCCGATGCCCTGGTAGCGAAACAGCGTCTCGATCACCACGAGGCCGCCGATGAGATAGCCGGTCTGGGTGGCAATGACGGTGATGGTCGGCAACAGCGCATTGCGCAGCACATGGCGCCAGATCACCGTGCGCCATGGCAGGCCCTTGAGCACGGCGGTGCGGGTATAGTCGGAATCGAGCGCCTCGATCATGCCGGAGCGCGCCATGCGGGCGATGTAGCCAAACAGCACCAGAAACAGCGGCAGCGACGGCAGGATCAGATAATAGAGCTGGGTGAAGAAGCCGGCATCTCTTGGCCAGGCGGCCGAGATTGGCAGCCAGCGCAGCCAGACGCCGAAGATGAGGATCAGGATGATGCCGGTGACGAACTCCGGCAGCACCGTCACCGACAATCCACCCAGGCTGATGATGCGGTCGAGCGGCCGGTTGAGGTTGAGCGCGGCAATGACGCCGCCGAGGATGCCGATCGGCACCACCAGCACGAAGGCGACCGCCGCCAGCTTCATCGAATTGCCGAGCGCATCGATGACGAAGGGGGCGACCGGCGAGCGGAAGATATAGGACGTGCCCATGTCGCCCTGAATGAAGTTGGAGATCCAACTCCAGTACTGGGTCAGCAGCGGACGATCGACGCCAAGCGAGTGATTGAGCGCGTCGACCGCGCGTTGGTCGGCGAACGGACCCAGTATCGCCCGCCCGACATTGCCCGGCAGCACCTGGCCGCCCAGAAACACCATGATGCTAAGCAGGAACAGCGTGACGAGCGATAGAGCCATACGCCGGACGAGGAAGGAGAGAATGGCGAATACTCCCGTTGGAGCCGGCTCTCCGCGGACAGCCGGCTATTAGAGGATTGTTCTTCTCTCCCGATCAGGCCTTCGCGGCCTTTTCCAGGAACAGCTGCGACATGGCGGTCGGTTGCACGCCGGTCAGGCCCTTCGTGGTCGCCGTCAGATAGTCGTAGAAATAGCCGAAGATGACCGGCGTTTCCTCGAGCAGCAGCTTCTGGATCTTGCCGGCATCCGCCTTTTGCGCTTCGAGATCGAGGGCTGCGATGTAGCTGGTCGCGAGTTGGTCATAGTCCTTGTTCTTGAAGTGCGCCGCATTCCAGGTGCCGTCGCTCCTCAGCGGCGCGGCCAGGAAGACGTTCGGCACGCCACGGTGGCCGTAGTCGGTGATGCCCATCACCGAATCCAGCCAGTTCGACTTGCCGAACACCGCGTCGCCGTAATAGGCGCCCTGGTCGAGGATGTTGAGTTCGAGCTCGACGCCGATCTCCTTGACCCAGTTCTGGATGAGCTGGGCATATTCGGGGATTTCCAGATAGCGCTCGGTGGTCAGCGTCACCTTGAAGCCCTTGGCCGCACCCGCCGCTTCCATCAGTTGCTTGGCCTGCGCGATATCCTGCTGGCGCTGCGGCACGGTCGGATCGGTCGAAGGGTAGGCAGCGGCGAATGGGCTGTCATTGCCTTCGATAGCGCGCCCCTTCATCAGGCCGGCGACCAACTTCTTGCGGTCGAGGCAAAGCGCGATGGCTCGGCGCACGCGTGGATCCTTCAACGGATCGGAATCGCAGCGCATATGCAGTTGCTGGTGCGCAACCGATTTCAGGCTGATGATGTCGATGGCCGGATCGGTAAGCAGGCCGACGCCGGCCAGCACCGGCAGCTGGTTGATGATGTCGACCTGGCCGCCCTGCAGCGCCAGGATCATCGGCTGCGTGTCGGCGAAGAAGGTGAACTCAGTGCGGTCGGGCAGCGCCTTGTCACCCCAATAATCGTCGTTGCGGACAAACGACGCGCCGACCTTCGCCGTGTATTTTTCCAGCTTGAACGGCCCGGTGCCGTCGAAGCTCTTCTCGTAGTCGCCCTTGTAGCTCGCCGGGATGATGACGGCGTTATAGTTGTCGGACGACACCATGTAGGGAAAGTTGCCGTTCGGCGCGTCGAGGTGGAATTCGACGGTGTAGTCGTCGACTTTCTTGGTGGCGCCCTTCTGCAGGATGCCGGTGAACACCGACAGCGCGTTGGACGAATTGGCCGGATCGGCGAGCCGGTCGATGCTGGCCACGACATCATCCGCCTTCATCTCGCCGCCGCTGTGAAATTTGACGCCCTTGCGCAGCGTGAAGGTCCACACCGTGCCGGTGTCGTTCGGCTTCCAGCTTTCGGCCAGGGCAGGCTTGAGCACCAGGTCCGGGCCGTCGATGCAGAGGAATTCGGCAACCTGCTGCAGCACGACAAGGCCGCCGGCATCGGCGATGGTCACCGGGTCGATGGCCGCGGCAGGCACGCTGCTCGCCACGCGTATGGTGGCGCCGGGCGCGCCCTGGGCGCGCGCGAGGGTCGGCATGGCGCCGAGGCCGGCGGCAGCACTGATGCCGCCCAGAAGCGGCAGCGACAGGCCGAGCAGGCTGCCGTGGCGGACGAAATCGCGGCGGCTGACACGGCCGTCAACGAGGCCGTCGATGAGATGGTTTTCGAGCGGTGAGCGATTGCGCCGGATGAGATCGAGAATGCGATAGTTCTTGCTCATGGGTTCTACCCTTTCCCCTGTGTTCTCTGGATTGACGAATTTGTTCCTGTGATCGACGAATTCGGGATGTTCTCCGTATCCCGGCCGTCAACGAGGTTCAGTCGAGACTGTAGCATCTGGTCTTGGCCGGTCCATCCCGTCCTTGCGCCGGAGGGGCCGGTTTTTTGAGGCACTGCTTCCACCTGTTCCCATTCGTGGCTACGGCTTTTCCTGTTGTATCTGTCTCCTGTCGGTTCGTGTGATCACTCCTAGTTCAACGGCAGGCGCCGGTAGGTCCCGGGCTTTGCCGGGTCATGATATTTGTTGCACGGCCCGTTCTCGATGAAGTCGCGATGGCAGGCGGCGAGATTTTCGCGCGACAGGGCGACGCCGAGGCCATGGCCTTCGGGCACCCGCACGACGTTGTTTTTGGGCGAAAACGGCCCTTCCTCGATGACATCCATCGGCAGCATGCGAAACAGCGACTGGTTAGGCTCCCTGATCCAGCCAAGTGCCGCGCACAGATGCAGATAGGCGGCGCTGCCGACGCCGCTGTCTCCGCTGTAGCACCAGAAATCGATTCCTGCGTGCTCGCAGGCGCCGACGAAGCGCAACATGCGGCCGATGCCGCCATGCACCGTCGGATTGCCGACGAAGGCGTCCGGCACTTTGATCTCCATGGCGCGCGCAATGTCGATATTGTGGGTGGAGAAAGGGATTGAACAGTGGCGGCGCAGTTCGCGCATCTCCTCGATGGTCGTCACCGGGTCTTCCCAGTTGCGCACGCCGAGTTCCTCCAATGGCCGCACCAGCCGCCTGGCAGTCGCCAGCGAATAGGCCTGGTTGGAATCGATGCGGATCATCGCGTCGTCGCCGAGTTTTTGGCGGATCAATTCCACCATCTTCAGCGAGAGCTTCGGATCCTGCGTCGAAAACTTGCCCTCGAAGAAGGTCGTGCCATGCGTCTCGTGCAATTGGACGCAGTAGTCGGCGACTTGTTCCGGTGTCTTCTCGCCCTTCACCCCGGGCCCCTCGCCGCGCAGCGAGAAATAGTCGGTGAAGGGGATGTCCTTGCGCACGGCGCCGCCAAGCAATTGGTAGAGCGGCTGCTTCCACGCCTTGCCGCGCAGATCCCACAACGCCATTTCTATGGCGCCGAAAGCCATGATGCGGCTGCGGTCGTTGATCGACTGCACGCCGGTCCAGTAGGGCAGGCAGACCTCTTCGGCGCCGGCGATGTTGAAAGCGTCGCGGCCGATCAATCGAGCCGCCAGATTGTCATTGATGATCGCCGCGGCGGCCGGCGTCGGCGCCTCGCCAAGGCCGATCAACCCGTCCTCGGTCTCGACTTCGACGATGGTTGGCGAAAACCCGTCGAGTTCGCCGAACACCCATGCGTAGGGCGCCTCCAGCCGGAGGTTTATGGGTGTGGCCTGGATGCGGCGGATCTTCATCTCAACGGCCGACTTCGAAGAAGGGCCTGCCAAGCAGGTCGGGAAGGACGTCGATGCCGAGGCCTGGTCCATCCGGGATGCCCATGCGGCTGCCCGTGACCGGCGGCATGTTCGATGCGGTGCGCACCGTCACCCATTCATGGAAGGCGATGGCATGCAGCTGGCGCTCTTGCGGCGTCGACAGCGACAGATGCGCCATGGCTGCCGTGTCGATCTCGGCGCCGCCTGTGTCTTCGACGGTGATCATGAAGCCGAGGTCGACGGCGAGGTCGCGGATCTGACGCGTCTTGGTCACGCCGCCCAGCCGCGAGATCTTCAGCGTCAGCCCGTCGGCGGCACCCTTGCGGTGGATCTCGAGCATGTCGTCGAGCGAAGCGACGGATTCGTCGAGCACCATCGGCTTGTCCAGCGAGCGGCGCACCGACATGTTTTCGTCGATCGTCGTGCAAGGCTGTTCGAACGTGTAGTCGATGGCGCGCGTCGCATCGGCGAACTGACGCGCCTGGTAGGGCGTCCAGCCGGCATTGGCATCGCAGAAGATGACGGTGCCTTTCGGCACCGAAGCGGCGACGGCACTGACGCGCTCGATATCGTCATGGACATTGCCGCCGACCTTGACCTGCAGCCGGTGGAACCCATCCTTGACGATGCGCTTGGCAAGCGCCGCCATGGCCTCGACCGTGCCATGGGTGACGACCTTGTAGAGTTCGGCCGTCTCGCTTTCGCGCCCGCCGAGCAGCGTGACCAGCGGCACATCGGCCGCGCGCGCCACCAGGTCCCAGCACGCCATGTCGAGCGCCGACTTGATATAGGGGTGGCCCTTGAACACCGTGTCCATCAGCCGGCCGATGCTGGCCAAGCCGCGCGGATCGTGCCCCAGCAGATGCGGCGCGATTTCGATGATCCCGGCGCGGGTGCCGGCGGGGAAGGCGGGCGAGTAGAAATTGCCGAGCGGCGCCATCTCGCCCCAGCCGGTCACGCCGCTGTCGGAGGTTATGGCAACGATCACCGCGTCGAAGCAGTCGGCGACGCGTCCTTTCGACATGCGGTAGGGCCCGTCAACGAAGGGCTGCACGACATGATAGGCCTTGATGGTTTTGATCTGCACTTTGCGGTCCGTTGTCAGCAAGATGTGGGGATGGTCAGGCGCCTTTCGACGAACGCTTTTCGAGGCTGCGCGCGTAGGCAAGCAGCTCTTCGAAATCGAGATCGATGTGCTCGCGCGCATGGCGCTGGGCGGCGCGCATGTCGGCGCCCTTGAGCAGCCGCACATAGGTCTCGTGCACGTCCTCTGATGGCACCGGTTCGTTTCGCGCCCGCTGATGCAGGGCAAAATACATCTGCAGCCGGCTGGTCAGCCGCTGCCAGGTCTCCAGCAGCACCGAATTGTCGGCCCATTCGTAGATGAGGCCGTGCAATTGCAATGCGGTTTCGATCTGGCGGGTGGTGTCAAGGTCGCGGGTTGCCTGCTTCACCGCCTCGTGGCGCCGGTCGAGATCATCAAGGAAGCGCTGGTCGCGCAGCTTCCAGGTCAGTTCGATGGCGAATTCGTCGAGCACCTTGTTGAGCGAATAGGCATCGTCGATATCCTTGGCGGTGACGTCGATGACGAAGGTCCCCGCATAGGGAATGCTGGTCAGTATGCCCTCCTGCACCAGCTCGCGCATCGCCTCGCGCAGCGGCGCGCGGCTCACCCGCATCTGTTCGGCAATCCTGAGTTCGTTGAGCTTCTGCCCCGGTTCGAGCTGGCCGGTCAGGATCGCGCGCCGCAGCAGCGCCACGATCTCGGCTCTGCGTGTCGTATCCGCGATCGGACTGAAATCCAGCTTGCCCATTCGGCCAACTCCAGGGACCCGAAAGCCAGACAAGCAGATTGTCGACAATCTAACAAGAGTGTATTTCTTGATTGGGCCGCGCTTTCCTCAAATGGGCATTCGACACGCGGGTGCCTCAAGCCGCTCGGCCATAGAAGCCAACCCGCTCCTCGGCGCTGAACATCACGCCTGGCTTCTCGTAGTAGGAAAACACCGCGATCAGGCGTTCGCGCTCGCCCTCGACGGTGGTGACGCGATGCGCGGTGTTCTTGCCGCGGAAGACGTTCAGCGTGCCTGCCTTCATGCGCAGGATCTTCGCCTCGGGATCGCGACCTTCGAGCAGCCTGGCCACGCCGTCGTAATTCGGATTGTCGTCGGAGCGCAGATCGGTGCGGTATTCGAGGTCGCCACCTCGCTCCGCCGCTTGCAACAGGAGCGTGGTTGTGAACTCCGAGCGGTCGAAGTGCCAGTTCAGCGCCTCACCGGCGCGATAGGCCATGACATTGGTGCGGGCGAGGGGATCCTGCATGACGTGCAGACGCGGCTTGCCCATTGCCGCCGCCAGGAAGCGCAGCAGCGGCTCATACTCGTAGACGGCGAGCACAGTGCTGCCCGGAATCTGGTCGGCGCAGACCGTGTGGCTGATCGTCTCGACCTTGCGCAGCGCCGGATGGTCGGGCGCCAACTCCGGAATCTCAGGCTTGAAATAGATGTTGTGCATGCGCTTGTGCACATGCGAGCGCGTGTCCATCACCGGCCGGATTTCAGAGGCCGCCCGCTCGGCTATGCCCGGGCGCAGGAAGCCCTCCAGGTTGAACATGCCGTCGGTTGCCAGCGCGGAGGCGGAGGCCTCCACCAGCCGCTGCCATTCGGGGCTGCCCTCGCGGTCGAGCGGGTAGCGGTCCAGGTCGAGAATGTCTTTCATCGTCGCGTCCTCGTGAAATCCTGTATGGACTAGACAGCAAGGAAATCTTTCTCTCAACGCGGAAAATTGTTAGGCTTGCATAAGGAAAACTACAGGATGAGGGACGAGCATGGAAAAACTTCCGCCGCTGAATGCGGTGCGGGTCTTCGAGGTCGCGGCGCGCGCCGGCAGCTTCACGCTGGCCGCCACGGAGCTCGGCGTGTCGTCGGCGGCGGTCAGCCAGCAGATCCGCAATCTGGAAAACTGGTTCGGCAAGCAGCTGTTCGTGCGCACCGGCAACCGCATCGCACTCACCGATGCCGGTCATGCGATCTATCCGCAGACCGCGCGCGCTTTGGGTGATATTGCGGCCATTGGCCGGCGCATGCTGGAAGGGGGCTTGAGGACGCGTCTTGTTGTCAGCGTGCCGTTTTCGCTGGCCGAACTCTGGCTGGCGCCGCGGCTGGCCGTGCTGCTCGAAGCCTTTCCGCAGATGGCGATCGACGTCCGTGTCGAGGACGACCCTGTCGATGTCGTGCGCCAGAACATAGATCTGCGCGTCAGCTATGGCGATTATCACTATCCGGCGCTCAGGATGGTCCGCCTTGTCCATGACGATGTGCTGCCGGTCTGCGCTCCGGACTTCTGGCAACGAGCCGGCAGCGGCTCATCCAGCCTGGCGGACATGCACGAGAGCCTGTTCATCCACACCAATT
This sequence comes from Mesorhizobium sanjuanii, assembly GCF_002529485.1. NCBI lineage: Bacteria > Pseudomonadati > Pseudomonadota > Alphaproteobacteria > Hyphomicrobiales > Phyllobacteriaceae > Mesorhizobium > Mesorhizobium sanjuanii. The sequence continues at coordinate 6,263 of NZ_NWQG01000006.1, read as the reverse complement.
GGGGGCCGAACTATGCCTCGCATCCAAGTTGGGCTGATTGGTTCGCGGCCGCAGGCGGCAATCGTGCGCCGGATCCGTCGCACGGGCGCCGCGTCGGATTGTCCAGCCTGGCGATATCAGCGGCGAGGCTGGGTCTCGGCATTGCGCTTGGCCAGCGGGTCATGGCGCGTGCCGATCTGGAAGCCGGACGCCTGATCGCGCTCTCATCCGTTTCTGTCCGCCTCGGCCAGCCCTATTGCGCCTTCATGGTTCCCGCCAAGGCCGAGCGCGCCGACGTCGCCGGTCTGGTGGACTTGCTCAGCAAAACGGCGCCCTCGACGTGGGGGTCGAGGGCGCCACAGGACCGGGTCTGATGGGGGTTATCAGCTGGCCGGTTTTTGTTGTGGCAGGGGCGAAACCGGCATTCCCGGTCCGATCTTCTGCAGATTGCCGGTGATCACCTGGTCGCCTTCCGAGACGCCGCTCGATATGGCGATGAGATCGCCGTTGGTCGGCCCTAGCGAGACGATGCGCTGATCGACCGTGTTGCCCTTGCCGAGCACATAGAGGTACTTGCCGAGCTGGCTCGAGCCCAATGCGACCTGCGGCACCATCAGCGCATCGGGCTGCTGCTTGATATGCAGCCTCACACGCACATATTGCCCGGGTAGCAGCGTGAACTTCGCATTGCCGATCGTCGCCCTTGCCGTGATGGTGCCGGTCGAATGATCGATCGTGTTGTCGATGAAGGTAAGTTGGCCCTTCTGGCGCGGCTCTGTGTCACCGGGAAGCAGGACATCGACATCGACAGGCCCCGCCGCACGGGCTTCCTCGAGCTGCGCCAGATCGGTTTCGCTCGGATTGAAGGTGACGTAGATCGGATCGAGCTGCACCAGTGTGTTGAGCACGGTGCCGGCGACACTGACCAGCGTGCCGACCGAGGCCTGGTTGCGGCCGATGCGCCCGGCGAATGGAGCACGGATTTCGGTATAGCCAAGATTGAGCTCGGCCGTCCGCATAGCGGCCTGGTTGACCGCCAGCGAAGCCTCGGCCTCGCGCAACGTGCTGGTACGCTGGTCGAAGCTGTCCTTGGCGAGATAGCCGCTCTTGGCGAGCTCGGTGCCGCGGCCGAGATTGGAGCGCGCATAGTCGACCGTCGCCGTATCGCGCTGCACCTGCGCCTTTGCCTGGTCGAGAGCCGCCTGGAAGTCTTGCGGGTCGATCTTGTAGAGAAGATCGCCCTTCCTGACATCGCTGCCGTCATCCGCGCTCTGCTCCGCGAGATAGCCCGGCACGCGCGCCTGCAGCGTGATGCTGCGGATGGCCTCCACCCGTGCCGCATAGTCGAGATAGATCGGGATCGTCTTCTTGACGACGTTCACCACCGGCACCGGCATAACGAATGCCGCCGGAGCAGGTGTCGCGGACGCTGTGCCGGCATTGAGGCTGAGATTGCCCATGTCGAGCAAGTGAACGCTCGCCATCGAGATCGCACCCAGCGCGACAGCCGTTCCCAAAGCGATTTTCCATTTACGCATGATTGATGTCTCCAATCCTATTCGGCCGCTTCCGCCAGTCGCACAAGCGTTGGTTCGGCAGTCGGTTCAATAGTGTCTTGTTCATGTTCGGCGGCGGGCTCGCTCCGCTGACGGCCCTCGCGCAGTTGCTCGATCACCGCATAGAAGACCGGCACGAACACCAGCGACAGGATCGTCGCCGCGACCATGCCGCCGAAGACGGTGGTGCCGATCGATTGGCGGCTCGCTGCTCCAGCACCTGTGGAGAACATCAGCGGCAGCACGCCGAGGATGAACGCGAAGGCGGTCATCAGGATGGGCCGCAGTCGCAGCCGCGCCGCTTCCATTGCGGCGTCGACGATGCTCAGGCCTTCCTCGCGCCGGCGCCGGGCGAATTCGACGATCAGAATCGCGTTCTTTGCCGCCAGGCCGATCAGCATGACGAAGCCGATCTGCGAATAGACGTCGATCTGCATGCCGCGCACCAACAAGGCGACAAAGGCACCGAACAGGGCAAGCGGCACCGCGAGCAGGACCATGAAGGGCATGGCCCAGCTCTCATATTGGGCGGCCAGGATCAGGAAGACGAAGATCATGGCGAGGCCGAAGACGATCGAGGCGATCGATCCGGCCTTGAGCTCCTGATAGGTGATGCCGGTCCATTCATAGCCGAAATCCCTCGGCAGTGCCGTGGCGGCGGCACGTTCCATCGCGGCAACCGCCTGGCCGGATGAGAAGCCGGGTGCCGCGCCGCCATTGATCAGGGCGGACGCATTGTTGTTGTAATGCGGCACGGTTTCCGGGCCGACGATGGGCACCAGCTTGCCGAGCGTGCTCAACGGCACCATGCCGCCGGAGGCATTGCGCACGTAGAGCCTGGAGATGTCCGCCGCCCCCGCCCGCGCGTCCTTGTCGGCCTGAATCGTCACACGAAACGTGCGGCCGAACAGGTTGAAATCGTTAACATAGAGCGAACCGAGATAGATCTGCAGCGTGTTGAACACATCAGGCAGGCTCAAGCCCAGCAGCTTCGCCTTGTTGCGGTCGAGGTCGTAGTTGAACTGCGGCGTCGAGGTCGAGAACGAGGAGAACAATTGCTGCGGGTTGAGCTCGGGCTGCTTGCGCGCCTCGGCGAGCACGGCTTGCGTCGCGTCGTCGAGGGCGGCGCTGCCGCGGCCAGTCAGATCCTCGACCTGGAATTCGAAACCGCCGGTCGTGCCGATGCCCGGGATGGAAGGCGGATCGAAGCTCAGCGCGAAGGCTTCCGGAATCTGCATCAGCTTGCCGCGCACGTCGGCGACGAGCTTCGAAGCGCTCTGGTCAGGGCCGCGTTCTTCCCATGGCTTCAGGATGGCGAATTCCACCGCCGAGTTCGATTGGGCGGCACTGGTCAGGAAGTTCAAGCCGCTGATCGAGCCGACGATATCGACGCCGGGCGTGCTCTGCAGGATGTCGCGTGCCTTCCGGGCCACCGCGTCGGTGCGTTCCAGCGACGCTCCGTCGGGCAATTGGATAACGACAAAGAAATAGCCCTGGTCCTCAACCGGAAGGAAGGTCGAGGGCAGCTTCTGCCAGACGAAATAGGTCGCTACGAGTCCGGCCGCGAACAGTCCGAGCATGATCCAGCGCAGGCGAATGAGGAAGCGCACGCCATGGGCATAGGCGTGCGACAGCCGGTCGAACCCCGCATTGAACCAGCGGAACGGCGCGAATTGCGTTTCCCCGCGATGACGTAGGAAGGCGGCGCTCAGCGCCGGGGTGAGCGTCAGCGAGACGAAGGCGGAGATGCCGAAGGAGATCGCCACCGTCAGGGCAAACTGGTTGTAGAGTCGGCCGGAGACGCCGGGGATGAAGGCAACCGGCACGAACACCGCCATCAGCACGGCGGTCGTGGCGATGATCGGGCCTGTGACTTCGGCCATCGCCGCGCGCGTGGCGGCCAACGGTTTGAGGCCCGCCTCGAGCTGTCGTTCGACATTCTCGACCACGACGATGGCGTCGTCGACGACCAGGCCGATCGCCAGCACCATGCCGAGCAGGCTGAGCATGTTGAGCGAGAAGCCGAACATGTACATGACGACCAGTGTGGCCACCAGCGACACCGGAATGGCGATCGTCGGGATGATCGTGGTGCGCCAGCTCTGCAGGAAGATGAACACCACTGCAACAACCAGAACCAGCGCCTCGCCGAGCGTGACCAGCACGTCATGCATCGAAGCCGAGACGAAGCGCGTCGTGTCGTAATGCATGGCGTAGCTGACGCCCTTCGGGAAACGGCTCGACAGTTCCTGCATCTTGTCCTTGACGCGCTGCTGCAGATCAAGCGCGTTCGAACCCGGCATCTGGTAGACCGCGAGCACCACGGTCGGATCCTTGCCAAAGAAGGCCGACGACGAATATTGCAGGGCGCCGAGCTCGATGCGGGCGACGTCGCGCAGCCGCACGAGCGAGCCGCTTGCGGCGTCGGCGCGCACGACGATGTCGCCGAATTCCTTGGGATCGCTCAATCGGCCGACTGCATTGACCTGCATCTCGAAGGCGGTGCCGGCCGGCGCCGGCGACTGTCCGATCTTGCCGGCTGCCACCTGGACGTTCTGTTCTGCGATGGCGTTCTGCACATCGACCGCGGTGATGCCGAGATTGGCGAGCTTGTCGGGATCAAGCCATACGCGCATCGAATAGCGGCGCTCGCCGAAGATCTGCACGTCGCCGACGCCGGGCAGGCGCTTCAGCGGGTCCACCACCTGCAGGTAGGCGAGGTTGCTCAACGCCACCGGATCGACGGAGCTGTCGGGCGAGGTGAGGTTGACGATCAGCACGAAATTTGGGTTCTGCTTCTTGATCGTCACACCGCCCTGATTGACGATGGCCGGCAGCGAGGACGCTGCCTGCGACACCCGATTCTGGACGTCGACGGCGGCGGTGCTGAGCGAATAGCCGACCTCGAAGGTGATGGTGATCGTCGAGGAGCCGTCATTGGAGCTCGACGACGACATGTAGGTCATGCCCTGCACGCCGTTGATCTGCTGTTCGAGCGGCGTCGTGACGGTGTCGGCTACGACTTGCGCGCTGGCGCCGGGATATTGGGCGCTGACCACGACCTGAGGCGGGGTGATGTCGGGAAACTGAGAGACCGGCAGCAGGAAATAACAGATCGCCCCGGCGAGCACCATGATGATGGCGATCGCCGATGCAAAGATCGGACGGTGGATAAAATAGTTCACCATGAAACGCACGCCTCGTTAAATGCTTTTGCTTCACCAAATGCCTTGGCGATCCTGGACAACTGCCGGCCATGCCCGGATCCCGCATCTCCCGGAAAACGAGACAGCGGCGTCTTGCGGCCCGGATACTGTTCATCCGCCAGCGACCGCAGCATCCTTTCGAATGCATGCGGGTCAACGCGGTCCGCCTTCATCACCAGCCGGATCATCGGATCCCGGATGGCTTCATCGATGGTCAAATCCTTGCGCTGCGACATCGAAGCGGCTCCTTGCTGGCGATTCGCATCGAATGATCGCGAATCGCTTTTCGTGTTCTCACCGGCCGAAGCCGCATGACAGGCAGTTTCCTTGCCCCGGTTCCGTCCCGGCTGTGCCCAACGGCGATGCCAATCGTTGACGGGGTGCAAGATAGGTGTTACCAGTAAGTAACATTCGTGACGTTACAGACCGGTAACACCCTAGTCAAGAGGTGTGCTGAATTTTTAGGGAGCCCCCACTCTTAGGGAGCCAAGGAGACTGAGATGGCAGACGGCATTTCGGAACGCGTTCGGCCCCGGGATCGAATCCTGGAGACGGCTCAGGACATGTTCCACAAGCATGGCATCAAGGGCGTCGGCGTCGACGCCATCACCGAAGCCGCCGGCACCAACAAGATGACGCTGTATCGTCACTTCGAATCCAAGGACGATCTGATTATCGAGTGCCTGCGCGCCACCGCATGCAAGGCCGCCGCAATATGGGATGCGTTCGAGGCCGAATATCCTGGCGACAAGCTTGCGCAACTGCATGCCTGGGTACGCAAGGCCTCCGAGATGCTGGCGAACGACAGCCGCGGCTGCGACATGGCCAATGCCGCTGTCGAGTTGAGCGAGACCAATCATCCGGCAAGGCGTGTGATCAAGGAACTCAAGGAAGCCCAGCGCGAACGCCTGGTGAATTTGTGCCGGGAGGCTGGCGTCGGCCAGGCCGAACTTCTCGCCGACACGTTGTCGCTATTGCTCGAGGGCGCGCGTGTCAGCCTGCAAAGTGTCGGCGCCGAAGGCCCCAGCGCGCAGTTCGTACGCATGGCTGAAGGCCTGATCGCATCGTTCAAGGCGCGATAGGATCCGGCCATACGAGTCCGCGTTTCGGACGCGGACGACATCTCCATGAATGGAAAGAAAAAAGCCCGCTGCCGGGAGGAGGTGGCAGCGGGCTTGATTTCGAATGCGGCGCGGGAGGAGGTGCACCGAATTCTAGGCCGGCATCGCATCTGGGAGGAGTAGATGGCCGACAGCTATGAACTTACGGACTGCCTAACGATTCGGCAACTGCGAAAGATGCATAGCAGATGTGCATATTTGCGGTATCACCTGTGATCTGAAGCCGGAACGCCACGTTCCCTCCCATTTGAACGTGACCTCCACATCGAGCGATCTGGGCAAAGCCCTGACCTTACCTCCTGTCATCGCCGATCCGGACGTCGCAAGAGCATTCCCTTTTTCGGTCGATGGCAAGCCTCCATCCGCCAAAGGATGTTGGCGCAAGGCACAGCGCCATCAGC
>NZ_NWQG01000005.1:0-29691 GCF_002529485.1 Mesorhizobium sanjuanii | reverse complement strand
GGATATTTCCGGGCAAGGGCTCCCTCAATTCGAGCGCCCAGGCCGAGACATTTCCTGTCGCGGGCGGGGCGGGAACCTGGTGGTGAAAATCTGACGCCTGGTACCCAATGCGGATACCTGTTCGGAGCTTCTGCGGAAGTTCGCTCGCGGGCGGCCCAACTCACGCGCATAACCCGACGCTCGCGGTTCCACTGCCTGACGTCTGCTTCGCGCCTCATATCGGTCGGTGCGCACGCTCGACCTGAACCCTCAAAGCGGACATCGCTTGCGGCGACGCCTTGAGCGGCGTTGCGTCATAACCCGACGTTGCAAATCTCGTGCCGCTCAAATTGATGACGCAACTTTTGCCGGAGGTTCGACCCGGGGATTTAAGCGGTGCAGAAACTGTTCCGAAAACTTCCGAAACGTCTAATATGCCCACATGCAGGGGACTCGCATCACTTTTGGTCCGTTCGTACTCGATCCCGACATCGGTACGCTCCTAAAAGAGCAGATCCCGATCGCTGTTGGGCATCGTGGGCTGACGCTGCTTGCTGCGCTCACGGCACGGCCCGGTGAAATCCTGACCAAGGCCGAGTTGATGGACGCTGCCTGGCCGGGTACCGCCGTTGAGGAAGGCAACCTTACCGTCCAAATCGCGACACTAAGAAAGGCACTCGGTCGGGCTGACAACGGCGGCGAGTGGATCGCCACGGTGCCTCGCGTTGGCTACCGCTTCACCGGGACTGTCGAGCCGGTGGCGAGCGCATCCCCCAGACCGGTGGCACCGTCCGGCAAACCGTCGATTGCGGTGCTGCCTTTTGCCAACTTGAGCGGCGATCAGGACCAGCAGTATCTCAGCGACGGCATAACCGAGGACATAATTACGGAGCTGGCTAGGTTCCGCTCCCTCCTCGTCATCGCACGCAATTCATCTTTTCAGTTTCGCCATCCGGCATCGGACATTGCCGAAGTCCATCGCAAACTCGGGGTTCGCTACGTCGTCGAAGGCAGCATACGGAAGCTCGGCGGTCGCATTCGGATCACCACACAGTTGATTGACGCCGCCACCGGCGCCCACCTGTGGGTCCAACGGTACGACCGGACTCTCGACGACATCTTCGCATTGCAAGACGAGGTTGCGGCTCTTATCGCCTCGATAGTCGAAGGCCAAGCGGAAGCCGATTCGGCGAGCCGGACCAGCCGCAAGCCTCCGGCCGATTGGGATGCATACGACTACTACCTGCAGGGGCGCGCGCACTTCTACCGATATGAACTGGACAAGTCCGAGCCCCTCTTCGTCCGGTGTGTCGAGCTCGATTCAACGTTCGCTCAAGGCCACGCCTTCCTCGCGCAGGCCCTCGTCGGCAGATTTTGGTACGACAACGATCGGCGGACGCTACAGAAGGCCTGGGACTCGGCAGGAACGGCGCTCGCTCTCGACAGGAGTGATGGCGTCTGTCACCAGAGCATGGGCCTGGTGCTTACGCACATGCGCCAGCACAGCGATGCGGGAGTGCATTTCGAGCGAGCGCGCTCGTTGAACCCGCTGGACGTGAACATAGCGGGGGACTACGCAAGCTGGCTCAACTACGGCGGACGGGCCGAGGCGGCGCTGAACGTGCTCGAGACTGCGCACCTGCGCGACCCGTTACCTCCGATATGGTTCTGGGAGGTGAAGGGCAGCTCCCTCTTCCTGCTTGGAAGGTACTCGGAAGCCGTCCGTTCGTATCAGAAGGCCGGCGACCAGTTCTTCATTCATGCCTTCCTCGCAGCGTCGTATGCACATTTGGGCGAGACGGAGAAGGCGCGCGCTGAAGTCGAGGAAGCACTGACGAGGAAACGCGACCTGACTGTCCGGCTCATTTCAGGTCTCCCATTCGCCGACCAAGTCGCCCTTGAGCTTTTCACGTCAGGCTTCCGAAAGGCCGGTTTTTCCGCGTGAACGCACCTTCAGTTGGGTTGGCTGTTAGATCGTCAAGACGAGCACCAAGGGGTGGATTCCTGCCTGTCCGCTTCTGATTGCGAAGCTGGCAAAGCGGTCATTGAGGTGCGGGTTCACTCCCGCTCAGGCAGCGGCGGGCCTGCGTCTAGCCAGCATGAGTCGGACGATCTGGACCAGATTCAGCAGCATGAAGAACACGTTCCAGGCCACCACGTTGAGCATGGGTACCGGCTGGCTGTAGAAGTAGACCGCGAGGCATGTTGCTGCGGTCACGGTCAGGATGCGGAGGCGCAGCATGTCCATCGTGAAGTAGGCCGTTACGTAGAGAATGTTCGCTGCGTTGATAAGGATTTCCATTTTACGTCACTCGTTGAGGGCGGTCCGGCGAAGGGCGGCGCCCGGCTGGCCCGGGCGTCGCGTTTCGTCAGTCGCCGCCGAATTCGGACTTGAAGGTTGCGAAGTCGACCTGCATCCCGTTGAGGTAGGTGCTCCAGTGCCGCACATAGGCCGCCTGCGCGACCGCCTCGGCGACCTCCTCGTCGGTCGCACCGGCAACCTTGGCGAACTTGGTCTCGAGCCAGATGCAGTACTCGCACGGGATCTGCGCCGCCACGGCGAGCCCGATCAGCGACTTCACCTTCGGCTCCAGCTTGTTGGATGGATCGATCACCAGCCCCTTGGTCATTGCCCAGGCGCCGGCGACGGCCGCTGGCGGGTAGGACTTGAAGTGGCCCGGCACGACGCCGAACGTTGCCTCGATGTCCTGGAAGGTCTGCTGGCGCCTCGGCTGCTCTTGTGCCGTAGCAAACGATACGGCACCCATCAGCGTTGCCGCGGCCAGTGCCGCGATTGCGAAATTCATTCTCATTGTCGTTTTCCTTGTTCGGTTGATCGAAGGGAAAGAGTTGCCGTCATCGCGCGCCCTTCACGTGCGAAGCCGGGGGCCACCCGGGTCTTGGACCGGGCGGTGTCTGGAATGGAGTGGCGAGGTGGAACGGTTAGCGAGCGGGCTTTGTCATGTGGCTGCGCACGACGCGGTCGATGTCGCCTCGTGATATGCCGATGTCCTTGAGCTGTGCATCGGAGAATCCGTCCAGCCTCCCGGCGTCGCGGCGGGCGCGGCTCCTGGAGAGAAGGGCCTCGAAGGCGGTCGGCGCCAGTGCAAAGAGGTTACGCATGGGGTGTCTTCTTTCTGTGGTAGGGAGAATGAGGCGCCTCAGCGCCGCACCTCGAAGATGAGGTTGAAGGGGGTTTCGGCGGCGCGGCGGAAATGCGTGAAGCCGGCCTTGCGGAATACTTCGGCCAGGCGCGCCTGGCCCGCCTGGGCTCCGAGCACCAAGTGGCCGCCCTCGGAGATGGCATGCGCGGTGCAGATCATCGTCGAGGCCGAATAGTAGAGCTGGGCAACCGGCGTCAGGTTGTCCTTGACGTGATCATGCGCAAACGGCTCGACCAGCAGGACCGTGCCGCCCGGTGCAAGCGTCCTCGCAGCATGGCGGGCGGCAGCGACCGGGTCTCCAAGATCGTGCAGGATGTCGAAAAAGCAGATCAGGCCATATTGCCCGTCGGCATAATCGTCGGCCCGGGCAAGCGCATATTCGACCCGGTCCGACACACCCGCCGCCCCGACATTGCGGCGAGCCGCATCGAGCGAGCCTGAGTGCGTATCGAAGCCGTGGAAGCGAGAGTTGGGGAACGCCTCGGCCATCAGCAGCGTCGAGTGGCCATAGCCGCAGCCAACGTCGGCAACCGCGATGCCTGCCTCCAACTGCTCGATCACGCCATCTAGCGCCGGCAGCCATTGCGGCACGAGGGCCGCGCGGTAGCCATTGCGGAAGAAGGCGGCCGAGCCGCAGGACAGCCGCTCGTCATGCTCGCCCCAGGCGATGCCCTTGCCGGTGCGGAAAGCCTCCAGCGCCTTCGGCTCGTCAGCCCACATCGACGCCGGCACATTCCAGGCGTGCGGGATGAAGACGGGGCTGTCCTCGTTCGCTAGAACCATCGCCTGCTCCGGTAGGAGTTCGTAGGTGTCGCTCAGCTCGTGATAGGCTACGTAGCCGCCGGCGGCCTGAGCGTTCAGCCATTCGGACACGTAGCGGTCAGCGCAGTCGGCCCGCGTGGCGATTTCCTTGGCGCTCAGCGGACCGGCGCCGGCCATCGCCCTGTAAAGCCCGAGCTTGCTGCCGAGACTAATCATGACCCCGGTGTAGCCGGCGGTAACATCGCCCATGGCGCGGGTGGCGAAAGCTTCAAGCCTTGCCTGATCGATCTTTGGTGTATCCAGCATCTTGCTGTTCCTTCACTTGAGTTAGTTGTGTTTGGGAGCGGCTGTGGTGTAGGTCGTTGGGCAGGCTGCGCGACAGAGCCGCTATCGCCCGCAATCGGTCCATTCGTGCCAAGTCGGGCGTTTTCTCGTGGCGCGGAGCGAAAGGTTGTGATGATGGAACCGGCGAAACGGAATCGACCGCCACAGCTGCAGGTCTGCATCGTCGCGTTGCCGGATGCCGCGATCTCGACGCTGGCTGGCATCTACGATGTCATGAACGGGATTTCGACGATGGGGATCGCAACCCCAGGTGCTGAACACCCCTTCAAAATTGAGATCGTCGGCGAGAAGGTGGGACCTTTGCGACTTGCCAGTGGTGTACCCATCGACGTGCAGCATGCGATCGACGACATCGCTGCCTGCGACATCCTCATCGTGCCGTCGATCATGCTGAGGCACGGCGGATGGGTGACGGGCCGCTACCCGGTTCTGGTCGACTGGATCAGGCGCATGCACGATGGCGGCGCACGGCTGTGCTCGGCCTGTTCAGGCGTTTTCCTTCTGGCGGAGACAGGCCTGTTCGACGGGCGCGACGCGACCGTCCATTTCGGCTACGCGAACCAGTTCGCCGCCTGCTATCCCGACGTGCCGATTCACCCCGAACGCGTGCTGGTGATTTCCGGCCTGCGCGAGGATCTGATCAGTTCGGGTGCGTCCAACACCTGGCACGACATGGTGCTCTATCTGATCGCCCATCATGTCGGCGCCACTGTCGCCCAGGAAGTCGCGCGAATGTTCGCGCTGCAATGGCATCAGGACGGGCTAGCGCCCTATATGATCTTCGAGGGCCGCAACGACCACGGCGACGCCGAGATCAACAACGCGCAGGAATGGCTGGCGACCAACTTCTCGATCGCCAACCCGGTCGAGGAGATGATCAAGCGCTCGAAACTCGCCGAGCGCACCTTCAAGCGCCGCTTCGCCGACGCGACGGGCATCGCGCCGCTCGCCTACGTCCAACGCCTGCGGATCGAGGACGCCAAGCGCCGTCTGGAGCGCACCGGTTCGGCCGTCGATGAGATCAGCTGGCGCGTCGGCTACGAAGACGCCGCCTTCTTTCGCCGCCTGTTCAAGCGCACCACGGGCATGACTCCGGGTGCTTACCGACGGCGTTTTCAGATACCGGATTTCGCTCGCGGATAGGCGGGAATGCTCGCCGAAGCAGGTCGGGAGTCGCGAATTGGATCGACTACGTTGCTCGAGAGGACGGATTGCTGCAAATCGCTGTTTCCAATCTGCATCCTTGGAGCGCCGAGTTTCCATTCCCTGCGAAGAACTGTCTGTCTATGGCCGCCGATCCGCCGCGCGCCATTTCGAATGGCGGCATTCGGGTCGCGGGCAAGTCAGGCCGAACGACCGCAATGGGGTCGGCTGTTGAATGTCAGCTATCCGGTGAGTTCCACTCAGAACCGATCAGGCCGGCATCGGCCCCACTCAAGACATTCGCCTTGTTGTCACCAAGCGTTCGCTCCTGATTTTCACCACTAGATAAGATCGGCTTTGGCGAGGTCGCGCATCAGATGGCTGGCGCCGTAGGTCCAGTGCGGGCAATCGGGCGACAGCCGCACGCGGTTGACCAGGGCGCCGAATTTCTCCGACGAGATGGTGACGATGTCGCCGACCTTGTGCGTAAAACCCTTGCCCTTTTCGCCGCGATCCTTCGATGGCACGAACATGGTGCCGAGATAGAGCGCCAGGCCGTCGGGATATTGGTGATGTGGCCCCATCGCGGCCGCGACCAGCTCTTCGGGCGAGCGGCTGATCTCCGCCATCGAACTGGCGCCTTCCAGCGAAAACCCGTCCTCGCCCTCGACCTTCAGGCGCACGATGGCCTGCTTCACGTCGTCGATGGAAAATGTCGCGTCGAACAGCCGGATGAATGGTCCAAGCGAGGCCGAGGCGTTGTTGTCCTTGGCCTTGCCGAGCAGCAGAGCCGAACGTCCTTCGACGTCGCGCAGATTGACGTCGTTGCCGATCGTGGCGCCGACGATCCTGCCGCTGCTGGCCGCGATCATCGCGATCTCGGGTTCGGGATTGTTCCATGTCGACACCGGATGCAGGCCGACATCGGCGCCGAAGCCAACCGACGCCATCGGCTGGCACTTGGTGAAGATCTCGGCGTCCGGGCCGATGCCCACTTCCAGATATTGCGACCAGGCGCCGCGCGCGATCAGCTTGGCCTTGATCTCCATCGCCTCCGGCGAACCGGGCTTGAGCTTCGACAGATCATGGCCGATCAAGCCGGCAATGTCGGCGCGAATGGCGTCGGCCTTCTCCGCCGAGCCGCGCGCCTGCTCCTCGATCACGCGTTCGAGCAGGGATACGACGAAGGTGACGCCCGACGCCTTCACCGCTTGCAGGTCGACCGGAGAGAGCAGGTATGGCTTTGCAGGATCGCGCGCGGCCTGGAAACTGTTGGCGGCGATCGCGTCCAGCGAGCCGACCGCTCTGCCCTTGGCCGAGTGCACATATCCGGCGGGATCCGGCATCTCGCAGATGTCGCGTACGGTCGGCGCGGCGCTCGACGTGATGTCGAAGACCGTGCCGTCGCGCACCGTGACCACCAGCGGATGCGACGCGTCGCTCGTCCTGGCGCGGCCGATGAAGAGGCCCTCGTCGGGCAGGAGAGTGGTGTTCGTCATGACTTGCGGTCCTCTGCGGTCTTGTTCTGCTGCAACGGTCGTCGGCGCCGGACCGATGGTTCTTCAAAAAGCCCGGCCAGCGGCGGCGGCACTTTCAACAAATTCCCGCCAAAGGTCTATCCCGTTCCTCGCAATCGGCGGCGGAGCGTTGATTGTTTCCGTTACCGGGCTGTTTCTCAAGGACACGGCAGCGGTTCATGCTCCACTAGGCATGCTGCTCATAGTTGCGTCGCTCGCGTTGTTGGCCGCAATTTTTGCCGCCCTTGTCGAAAGGCGCGATCTTTGAGACTTGGCGGTCGTCATCGGGCCGAATGATTGCATTCAACACTCATCGCGGGTGAGAACTGTGCTCGGCGAGGCACGACGGACGTCTACCTTGCATCATAAATATGTTCCCCTATTCTACTTCGCGCTGAGGTCAGAATAAATATCAAGGGAGGATATCGTGACCAGCAAGGCAATATCGCGTAGACGCTTTCTCAAGAACTCCACGATTGCCGGCGCCGCGGCGGCCACGGCCGGCACACTTGCCGCGCCGGCCGTGCTCGCACAAGCGCCGGTGACACTGAAGATGCAATCGTCCTGGCCGTCCTCGGACGTGTTCCAGGAAATGGCGCAGCAATATGTCGATCGCGTCCAGGAGATGTCGGGCGGTCGCCTGAAGATCGATCTTCTGCCGGCCGGCGCCGTCGTCGGCGCATTCCAGGTCCAGGACGCCTGCCATGACGGCACCATCGATGCCGCGCATACTGTTCCCGTCTACTGGTACGGCAAGAACAAGGCCGCTTCGCTGTTCGGCACCGGCCCGGTCTTCGGCGGCGATGCCAACCAGATGATCGCGTGGCTCTACCATGGCGGCGGGCAGGATTTCTATCGCGAGCTGACCCAGGATGTTCTGGGCCTCAACATCGTCGGCTTCCTGTCCTTCGGTATGCCTGCCCAGCCGCTCGGCTGGTTCAAGCAGGAGATCACCGACGCCAGCCAGTTGCAGGGCCTGAAATATCGGACGGTAGGTCTTGCGGCCGACCTGTTCCAGGCGATGGGCGCCAGCGTCGCGCAACTTCCGGGCGGGGAGATCGTGCCAGCGATGGAGCGCGGCGTCATCGACGGCTTCGAGTTCAACAACCCCACATCGGACATGCGTTTCGGCTCGCAGGATGTCGCCAAGAACTACATGCTGGCCTCTTATCACCAGGCGAGCGAGTCCTTCGAGTACATCTTCAACAAGGACAAGTTCGACAGCCTTGCGCCGGACCTCCAGGCGATCCTGAAATACGGCGTCGAAGCCGCGCACCTGGCCAACTACGCGCTGGCCATGCAGCAATATTCGGCCGACCTGCAGAAGCTGCAGACCGAGTCGGGCGTCAACGTCAAGCGCACGCCGGATTCGGTGCTGCAGGCGCAACTCGAAGCCTGGGACAAGATCCTTCCGCCGCTGATGGAGGATCCGTTCTTCGCGAAAGTCGTGGAGAGCCAGAAGGCCTGGTGCGAACGTGTGGTCTACTACAGCCTGCTGAACGCGCCCGACTACAAGCTCGCCTATCAACATTATTTCCCGGACAAGATCTGACCGGTTCTGAATCCCGATATGGCCTGACCGGCGGCGCGCTGCCCGCCGGTCAGGCATAAATCAATCCGTTGATCGACCGGGAGAGAGCGCCTTGCAAAGCTATATCTGGTTTGCCGACAAACTATCGGCATGGTTCGGCAAGGTCTTCGCGTGGTGCGTCATGATCATGACGTTCGGCATCGGCTACGAGGTGGTCGTGCGCTACCTCTTCCGCGCGCCGACGCCGTGGGCGTTCGACCTTTCCTACATGATGTACGGCACCATGTTCATGATGGCGGGCGCCTACACCCTCTCGCGCGGCGGGCACGTGCGCGGCGACTTCATCTACCGACTCTGGCGGCCGAGAACCCAAGCCACGGTCGAGCTTGTACTGTATTTCCTGTTCTTCTTTCCCGGCGTGCTCGCTCTCGTCATTTCGGGCTGGCGCTACGCCAGCCGGTCCTGGCGCTACTTCGAAGTCAGCACGATGAGCCCTGCCAACATCCCGATCTACCAGTTCAAGACGGTCATTATCGCAGCCGGCATTCTTCTGGTCGTCCAGGGCGTCGCCCAGGTTTTCCGCTGCATCATCACCATCCGGACCGGCGTCTGGCCAGAGCAAGAAGAAGATGTCGAAGAACTCGAAACCGTCCTGGTCAAAGAGGGCGTCAGTGCCCTTGACCCAAGCGCCGGTGACCCAGCGAACAGGAACGCACAACAATGACCGACCCGCAGATAGCCCTGCTGATGCTGGGCCTGTTCATCTTCGTCATCATGCTCGGTTTCCCCATAGCGTTCACCCTCATGGCGATGGGCATCGGCTTTGGTTACTATGCCTATTTCGATGCCGAACGGATGCGGAATATCTTCGACAACCGCGTCTTCGACCTCTTTGTCAACCAGACCTATTCGGTCATGGCCAACGATGTGCTGACGGCGATCCCGCTTTTCCTGTTCATGGGCTACATCGTCGAGCGCGCCAACATCGTCGAGCGGCTGTTCGATACGCTGAGCATGGCCACTCGGCGGCTGCCCGGCTCGATGGCGGTGGCGGCGTTGATCACTTGCGCCCTGTTTGCAACCGCCACCGGCATCGTCGGCGCGGTCGTCACGCTGATGGGCCTGCTCGCTTTGCCAGCCATGCTGAAGGCCCGCTACGACGAACGCTT
Source organism: Mesorhizobium sanjuanii (assembly GCF_002529485.1). NCBI lineage: Bacteria > Pseudomonadati > Pseudomonadota > Alphaproteobacteria > Hyphomicrobiales > Phyllobacteriaceae > Mesorhizobium > Mesorhizobium sanjuanii. The sequence continues at coordinate 20,081 of NZ_NWQG01000005.1, read as the reverse complement.
CGCCACCGGCGTCATCTGCGCCGGCGGCACGCTGGGCATCCTGATCCCGCCTTCGATCATGCTGATCGTCTACGCGGCCGCTTCGGGGGTGTCGATCGTCCGGCTCTATGCCGGCGCCCTGCTGCCGGGTTTCCTGCTCGCCGGCATGTACCTGATCTACATCGTCGGGCGCGCCATGCTCAATCCAAGCCTGGCGCCGCAGCCGGAACGCCGGAGCGACAGCATTTCGACCGGAAAGCTGATGTGGATGCTCGCCACTTCCTTCTTCCCCCTTGCCATCCTGATCCTGGCGGTGCTCGGCGCAATCCTGTTCGGGTTGGCGACGCCATCGGAAGCCGCCGCCATCGGGGCGCTGGGCGGATTGTTGCTCGCGGCTGCCTACCGTGCTCTCACATGGCAACGCCTGCAGGAATCAGTCTATCTGACCGTGCGCACCACTGCCATGGTATGCTGGCTTTTCGTCGGTTCGTGGACCTTCGCGTCTGTGTTTTCCTACCTCGGCGGCGAACAGGTGGTCCGCGAATTCGTGGTCGGGCTGGACCTGACCCCGCTGCAGTTCCTCCTGCTCGCGCAACTCATCATCTTCCTGCTTGGCTGGCCGCTCGAATGGTCGGAAATCATCATCATCTTCGTGCCGATTTTCCTGCCGCTCCTGCCGCTTTTCAACATCGACCCGTTGTTTTTCGGCATTTTGATCGCGCTCAACCTGCAAACATCGTTCTTGACCCCGCCCATGGCCATGTCCGCCTATTATTTGAAGGGCATCGCCCCGCCGCAGATACGGTTGACGCAGATATTCGCCGGCTCGTTGCCCTATGTAGTCATGGTCTTCCTCACCATGATCGTCCTCTATGTCTTCCCCGACATCGCGTATTGGTTGCCGCGGATGTTTTACGGACGCTAACGCATGTCGGACAAAGTGTGCAGCGGTTTTGGGGTAACGACATGCATAAAACAAAGACTTAAAGCGCAACGCGCTTTGGAGAAGACATTGGACGATCGGAACTCGCGGATATGGAAGAGAGGATTGCAATGGCAACGGATCGCATTCTGGCGCTGCTCGCCTTCGCGCTGTTCGCCGTTTTCCTCGGCATTGTCGGTCTGTCGGTCAAACGGATCGATCTGCTGACGGTCTTGGCGATCGGTATCGCTCTTGCCGGCTATGATCTGTGGCGCCAGTTGAAGCCGCGCCGCCGCTGACGACGAACCGCTGCGCACTTTTGGGTGACATGCATTAGAATCGACCGGCCGTGGCCGAGCTATTCGGCGGCTTCGCGGACAGGTATCAGGCGCCGCTCGACCTGCTGGAGATGCAGGCGCATGGCCGCCGCCGCGCCGCCGAGGTCGCGCTCGGCGATCGCTTCGACGATCCGTTCGTGGTCGGCGAAGCTGTGATGGTCCGCCGGAGGACGGACGCCCTCTGCACGAAGCCGTCCCCAGACCACGGTGCGGCGCACGGCGTTCAGCACATCGAACAGGCCGAGCAGCACATTGTTGCGGCTTGCCTGCGCGATCTGCCGGTGCAGCAGATTGTCGATGTTCTCATATTGCCGCCATGTGACGGCCTCGCGCGTCTGCGCCAGCGATTGCCGCATCGCCGCGATATCGGACAGCGTGGCGTGCAGCGCCGCTTCGCGCGCGATCTCGGGTTCGATGATCAGGCGCGCGCGCATCACGTCGGCCGGATTTGTGCGGCCGGCGATTTCGGAAATTCCGATCGTCTCCTCGACCGGCCCGCTGCCGACGAAGGTGCCCCTGCCGACGTGCCGCCAGATGCGGCCATCCTTCTCGAGCACCGCCAGCGCCTTGCGCAGATCGCCGCGCGACACGCCAAGGCTCTCGGACAACTCCCGCTCCGCGGGCAGCCGGGTTTCGCCGGAATGGTCCATCTGGGCAAGATAGGCCTGAAGCTGAACCAGAGCAGCGTGGCCGCCATTGCCGGGATCGTCCATCAATTTAACCAATTCGCCTATTGATTCCGTTTCCCGGTGTTAAAACGATTGGCGGAGACCGTCAACTGCCAAGTTTTCCGGGCATGCGCGGTCGATATGATGCAATTTATCCTTGACCAATTAGCACTACACGCTTAACCAATTCGAATAATGGTTATAAGAAACGGGAGGAATGACAATGGCCAGACTATCCAGACGTACCATCCTAACCGCCGCTTTCGCCGCGATCCTTTTGAATGCGCCGCTGCCGGCGGCAAGCGCGGGCGATATGCGCATCGCATTCGGCGACCTTCCCGGCATCGAATCCATCCAGACACTCGCCGCGATAGAGCGCGCCAAGGAGCGCGGCGTGAATGTCGAGCTCATCATTCTCAATGACGAGGACCTGGCTGCCCAGGCGATCGTCGGCGGCCAGGCCGATGTCGGCATCGGCGCGCCCTACACGCTGATCCAGAAGGCGGGCGTGCCGATCCGCGTCTTTGCCCAGATATCGACGCTGCGCTTCTTTCCCGTCGTCAACAGCGAATTCTACAAGGAATGGAAGGACCTGGACGGGCAGGACGTCGCCGTTCAGGCGCGCGGTTCCGGCACCGAAGCGGTCATGCTGCTGATGGCCAAGAACCACGGCATCAAGCTCGGCAACGTCAGCTATGTCCCGGGATCCGAGGTCCGCCGCAACGCGTTGCTCCAGGGGACGCTGAAGGCGTCGATCGTCGACGCCGCCAACCGGCGCGCGCTCGAGGCCGAAGCGCCCGGCAAGTTCATCGTCTTGCCGGTGGAGAATCTCAAAGCCTCCGACGAAGCGCTGTTCGCCACGGCGGACTATCTGAAGAACAACGCCGCCGACGTCGACATCCTCGTCGAGGAACTGATGAAGACCGCGCGCGAAATAACCGAGAACCCGGCCGTCGCGGTCGAATTCCGCAACAAGTACAAATTGCTGCCGGACCTGGGCGCGGAAGCCGATGGCGAGATCACCGAGTACTACAAGGAAACCGCTGAAGCCGGCAGCCTTGCGCTGAATGGCGGCGGCGCGGATGCGGCGGCCGCCGACTTCGCCTTCTTCAGCCTTGCCGGCCAGATCGAGGGCGATCCTGCCAGCCTCAAGGTGGCGGACTTCTGGGATGTCGCCGCACTCGACCGTGCCGTCGCCAAGCTCGGCAAGAAATAGGCGGTCTGGCGGATGGCTTTGAGCATCAGAACCGACGGCGAGGCTGCTGGCCTCGCTGCCCCTTCCAGCCGCGGCACGACGGGCGCCTGGTGGGAAGAGCCGGTCGTGCTCAGGCTGGTCTCTATCGCTGCTTTCGCGGCGATATGGGAAGTGGCTGGACGCATTCCCGTCAGCTTCGCCTTCCCGACCTTTTCCGACACGATGGTCGCGTTTTTCGGTCTGCTCGCCGACGGTAGCCTGGCAAGCGCCTATCTCTCGACGCTGCAGCCACTGGTGCTCGGCGTCGTCCTGTCGGCGTTCCTGGGTGTCGGCCTCGGCACTATCTGTGGCCTGTGGCGCACTGGCGAATGGCTGCTGATCCCGGTGTTCATCGTGCTTCAGGCGGCCCCCGTCGCCGCCTTCATTCCGATGGTCACCTTCGTCTACGGCATAGGCATGACCGCCAAGACGCTTGCCGTCATCATCCTTGCGCTGCCGGTCATCGTGCTCAACACCTACAAGGCCGTGCGCAACGTCAACCAGTCGCTGCTCGTCATGTGCCGGTCCTTCATGGGCACGCCATGGCAGACCGTCGCCAAGATCATTCTTCCGGACGCCAGTCCGGTCATCTTCGCCGGTCTGCGCCTCGGCGTCGCCGCCGGGTTCGTCGGCGTGGTGCTAGCCGAACTGCTGATCACCCCGACCGGCATCGGCGACCTCATCACCTTCCACCGCTCGCGCGCCGACTACGCCGAGATGTATGCAACAATCGCCTCGATCATTGCTCTTTCCACCCTGACGCTGGTCTTTCTGCAGTGGGTGGAAGTCCGTGTTTTCAGGCCCGAAAGTAGAGGTGCCTGACATGCGCGCTGCTGCCTTGCGAAATGGACCATCGCCGGTGCCGACACCAATCGATTCAATCGTGGAAGTGAGGGGAATTTCCAAGACCTATGGCAATGTCGAGGCGCTGCGCGGCATCGACCTCGACTTTCCCCGCGGCAAGCTGACCAGCCTTCTCGGGCCTAGCGGGTGCGGAAAGACGACGCTGCTGAAGATCATCGCCGGCCTGATAAAAGCCGATGGCGGCACCATCGCCATCAACGGCAAGACCGTCAGTGCGCCGGGCCCCGAACGCGCTTTCGTGTTCCAGGACTTTGCGCTGATGCCCTGGGCGACCGTGTTGCGCAATGTCGCCTTCGGTCTCGAATTGCGCGGCACGAGCAGGGCCGAACGCGAGGAGATCGCCCGCCGCTACATCGCCGAGGTGGGGCTCGCCGGCTTCGAGGACAAATATCCCCACGAACTGTCGGGCGGCATGCGCCAGCGCGTCGGCCTGGCGCGGGCATTGTCGGTCGATGCCGATGTTCTGCTTCTCGATGAACCGTTCTCGGCGGTCGACGAGCAGAACCGGCGCAAGTTTCAGGAGGATCTGATCCGGCTGCGCACCAACCAGAACAAGACCTTCATCTTCGTCACGCACTCGATCGAGGAGGCGGTCTACATCTCCGACCGCATCGTCTTGCTGTCGCCTCGGCCCGGCCGGGTTTCGCAGATCATCGAGCCGGAAATCGACCGCACCAGTGATCCCGAGCGCATTCATCGCGACCGGCACTATCTCGATACCGTCGACGAGATCTGGCAGGGGCTGAAGCAATATGTGGAATGACCGGCAATGACCCTGTTTGGCTATCGCATACCGATGATGGCGTCGCTGCTTGTCTGGTGCGTCGTGTGGGAGATTGTTGGCCGGCTGAACCTTGTCTTCCTGCTGCCGCCCTTCAGCGAGGTGCTGGCGGCAGCGGTCGATCTCGTGCAGACCCCGTCCTGGCAGAAGGCCACGGTCACAACCCTTCGCGCCTTCGCCACGGGCATGGCGCTGTCGATCGTCATCGGCGTGCCGCTGGGCATCCTGATGGGACGCGTCAAGATCGCCGACGACCTGCTCGGCATGTGGGTCAATATCTTTTCCAGCGCACCGCTCTCGGCGATCGTTCCGGTGCTGATGATCCTGTTCGGCTTCGGCGAGAAGACGATCGTCGCTGCGGTGTTCCTGTTTGCGATCTGGATCATCGTTCTCGACACGCGCGCCGGCGTTCGCCATATCTCACCGTCGCTGATCGAAATGGCGCGCTCCTATGGCGCCTCGCGTCCGGCGCTCTACACCAAGGTCATCCTTTGGGCGGCGCTTCCGGAAATCCTTGCCGGCATCCGCCTCGGTCTCATCCGCGGCGTCAAGGGCGTCGTCATCGGCCAGTTGCTCGTCGCCATCGTCGGCTACGGTGCGCTGTTCGAGACTTTCTCGCGCAATTTCCGCATGGCCGAATTCTGGGCCTTGACCATCATCCTTTTTGCCTTCGCCCTGGTGATCGCCGAACTGATCGAACGGGCCGAAGCCAAAGTCGAATATTACGCAGGAGCAAGACAGTGAACATGCACGGCACGACCTATGTCATCGAACCGCAGGCAATCCCGAGCATCCCGGTGGCGGGAACCGACAAGTTGTTCCCGGTGCACCGGGTCTATTGCGTCGGGCGCAATTATGCCGCGCACGCCGTCGAGATGGGGCACGACCCCAACAAGGAGCCGCCGTTCTTCTTCCAGAAGAACCCCGACAACCTTGATACGTCGGGAGAATTTCCCTACCCTCCGGCTTCCAATGATGTTCATCACGAAATCGAAATGGTCGTGGCGCTGAAAAGCGGCGGTACCGACATCCCGGTCGACAAGGCGCTGGACTGCGTGTTCGGCTATGGAGTGGCTCTCGATATGACCCGGCGCGACCTGCAGGGCAAGGCGAAGGACATGGGCCGCCCATGGGAAGTCGGCAAGGCTTTCGAGGCGTCCGGTCCATGCACCCCGCTGGTTCCGGCAGGCTCGATCGGTCATCCCGATAGCGGAGCGATCTGGCTGGACGTCAATGGCCAGAGAAAGCAGACTGGCGACCTCAACCAGATGATCTGGAAAGTACCCGAAATGATCAGCTATCTCTCGGGCCTGTTCACGCTGATGCCGGGGGACATCATTTTGTCCGGTACGCCGGCCGGCGTCGGGGCGGTCGTTCGCGGCGACGTTCTGCGCGGCCATGTCGAGGGCGTCGGCGACCTAGAGGTTCGCGTTGTCTGAAGCAGCATCGATTGTTGAACGCCTGGCTGCCGGAGCCGACAATGCGCCGGCGATTGCAGCTCCGGACAGGATCACGCTCACCCATGGCGGGCTGCGCCGCCTGATCGCCGAAACGGCGGCGCGGCTCAACGCGCTCGACCTCGGCCGTGGCGACCGGGTGGCCATCGTGCTGCCGAACGGCCCGGAAATGGCCACGGCCTTTGTCGCCGTGGCTGCCGCCACTTCCACGGCACCGCTCAATCCGGCCTACCGGGCCGACGAACTCGATTTTTATCTCAGCGATATCGGCGCCAAGGCGATCCTGGTCGCCGAGGACGAGAGTGGCCCGGCGGTCGCGGTTGCCGAGCGCCTGGGCATAGCAGTGCTGAGACTGGTCGCGCGGGGTGATGCGCCAGCCGGCAGCTTCGAGATCGCGGGCAAACCGGTCGGTCCGTCTGTTTCGTCCGGCTTGGCCGAGAATGGCGACATCGCGCTCTTGCTGCACACCTCCGGCACCACGTCGCGCCCCAAGCTGGTGCCGCTCAGCCATGCCAATCTCGCTGCCTCGGCCGCCCATATCGGTGCGACGCTCGGGCTGACATCATGTGATCGCTGCCTCAACATCATGCCGCTGTTCCACATCCATGGGCTGATCGCGGCGGTGCTGTCCTCGCTTGCCGCCGGCGGCAGCGTCTTCTGCACGCCGGGCTTCAATGCGCTGCGCTTCTTCCATTGGCTGGGCGAAGCGCGGCCGAGCTGGTACACGGCGGTGCCGACCATGCACCAGGCGATCCTGCCGCGCGCCGCGCGCAATGCCGATCAACTGGCGGCCGCGCCCCTGCGCTTCATCCGCTCGTCCTCGGCCTCGCTGCCGGCGCAGGTGATGGCCGAGCTCGAAGCGACCTTCGGCTGCCCGGTGATCGAATCCTACGGCATGACGGAAGCCGCGCACCAGATGGCCTCGAACCGGCTGCCGCCGGGCTTGCGCAAACCGGGCAGCGTCGGCGCCGCCGCCGGGCCTGAATTGGCCGTGATGGCGCCGGACGGGCGGCTGCTGAAAGCCGGGGAGACCGGCGAGATCGTCATTCGCGGTCCCAATGTCACCGCCGGCTACGAGAAGAACCCGGACGCCAATGCCAGCGCCTTCGCCCATGGCTGGTTCCACACCGGCGACCAGGGCGTGCTCGACGAGGATGGGTATCTGCGCGTTACCGGGCGACTGAAGGAGATCATCAACCGTGGTGGCGAGAAGATCTCGCCGCTCGAGGTCGACGAGGTGCTGATGGATCATCCGGCGGTGGCGCAGGTCGTCACCTTCGCCATGCCGCATGACAAGCTTGGCGAGGAGGTCGCGGCCGCGATCGTGTTGCGCGAGGGCATGGCCACCACCGAGGCCGATGTTCGCGGATTTGCCGCGACGCGGCTCGCCGATTTCAAGGTGCCGCGCAAGGTCCTGATCCTGGAGGAAATCCCCAAGGGAGCTACCGGCAAGCTGCAGCGCATCGGTCTCGCCGCCAAGCTTGGTCTTGCCAAACCTGGTCCGGGTTGACGATGCGGATCACCGTCTTTGGCGCAGGCGCGATCGGCGGCTATCTCGCGGCCAAGCTTGCCATGGCCGGCAAGGTCGATCTGTCGATCGTGGCGCGTGGCGCGCATCTCGACGCGATCCGGGCGGACGGACTTCGCCTGATCGAGGACGGTCGCGAATCCGTCGCTCCTGTCAGGGCGGCGGCGCGGGCCGAGGAGCTCGGCGTGCAGGACTATGTCGTGCTGGCGCTCAAGGCCCATTCCGTTGCCCCGGCGCTCGACCAGATCGCGCCGCTGCTTGGACCGGGCACGGCCGTCGTCACCATGCAGAACGGCGTGCCCTGGTGGTATTTCCATGACGTTGGCGGGCCGCTGGAGGGCACGCGGCTGCAGGCGGTTGATCCGGGCGGCACGATCTGGGATCGTATCGGCCCTGGACGCGTCATCGGCTCCGTCGTCTATCCCGCCGCCGAAGTGGATGCGCCCGGTCTGATCCGCCATGTCGAAGGTACGCGCTTCTCGCTTGGCGAGCCTTCAGGCGAGAAGAGCGAACGCGTCACGCGGCTTGCCGGGGAGATGGTCGCGGCGGGTTTGCAGGCGCCTGTTCGTGACGATATCCGCGGCGAAATCTGGGTAAAACTCTGGGGCAATCTCTCCTTCAACCCGATCTCCGCGCTGACCGGCAGCACGCTTGCCGCAATCGCCGGAGATGAGGCGACCCGCGCGCTGGCCCGCGCCATGATGCTGGAGGCGCAGGCGATCGGCGAAAGCCTTGGCGTGCGTTTCCCGATATCGGTCGACCGGCGCATCAAGGGCGCCGGCGATGTCGGCGAGCACAAGACCTCGATGTTGCAGGACCTGGAACGTGGCCGCCCGATGGAGATCGACGCGCTGGTGACGGCGGTGCAGGAACTCGGCCGTTTGACCGGCCAGCCGACGCCCACAATCGACAATGTGCTGGCGCTGGTGCGCCGCCTCGCCATCGAGCGCGGGTGCTATTCTCTCTTGTAGTAAATTCTCGTTTTGTTCTAGTCTATTCCGCTGGATGAAAATGCCGGACGGGATCAGCCATGAACGAGCTGCCTTCATTCGGGATCGGCAAGAACGGCCAGACTTTCTTCCGTTGGGACGAGCCGGACCAGCGGCGCAACGATCGGCTGTTTTTCGCCATTCTTTTGGAAAGCACGATCGCCACGCCACTGGCGCTGAGGGCGGCGGGCTGGCAGCGCGAGTTGGGCCTGCGCGGCAAGCTCGTTGCGGCCGATCGGTTGCACATTTCGCTGGTTGGGCTCGGCGATCATGACGGATTGCCGATGTCGCTGGTGGAAGCCGCCTGCCGCGCCGGTGACCTCGTTCAGGCGGCATCGTTCGATGTTTCCTTCGATCGTCTGTCGGCCTTCGGCGGCGGGGCATTGGTGCTGCGCGGCAGCGACGGCATCCCACCCTTGCAGAGCTTTTGGCGCAGCCTCGGCGCCATGCTCGCCGACAGCCCGCTAAAACCCTTCGTTGCGAACTCCTTCGAACCCCACGTCACCTTGCTGCGCGACAGGACGCGTGTCGCGAGGCTTGGCGAACGGACCATCGAACCTATCGGCTGGACGGTCCGCGACTTCGTGCTCGTCCACAGTTTCCTGGGGCAGGGCCGGTATCAACTCTGCGGGCGCTGGCGGCTGGCCAGCCAGAACGATGCGGTAGCCGCCATGTGAAAAGGCGCAGTCAGATCGTCTTGACGTATTGCGCAAGCTGGTCGAGCACCGTGCCCCAGCCGTCATAAAAACCCATCTCCTCGTGGTTGTTGCGCGTCGCTTCATCGCGGTGGATGGCGGTCGCGGTGTAGCGTGTTGCCTTGCCTTCCGGCTGGAAGGATATGACCGCGGTGATGAATGGATCCCCGGATGGCCGATAGCCGGGCAGCAGGGCGTCGGTCCACACCAGCCGCTCATTCGGCACGATGTCGAGATAGCAGCAACGCCGGTCGTTGACTTGCTTGCCATCAGGCGACTGCATGCGGGTCCGAAACAGGCCGCCGGGCCTGAGGTCGATCTCGCAATCGGTGACGATCCACGGCTTCGGCGTGAACCATTGGCGGACGTGCTCGGGCTTGGTGTAGGCGGTCCACAGCAGTTCGCGCGGCGCATCGACAACACGTTCGAGGACGAGGTCGAGTCTCGGATCGGGTTTGAACAGCGGGGTCATATTCATTTGTCGCTTTCCTTGAGTTTCATCACGTAGGCGTCGAATTGATCGAGGCGGCTCTCCCACAGCGTGCGCTGTTCGGCCAGCCAGTTTTCCGCGAGCTTCAGCGGTTCGGGTGCAAGCTGGTAGGTCCGGATGCGCCCGGTCTTTTGCGAGCGCACCAGCCCGCAGCCTTCCAGCACCTTCAGATGCTCGACGAAGGAGGGCAGGGCCATGCCGAACGGCTCCGCCAACTCGCTGACCGAGGCCGGGCTTCGGTTCAGCCGCTCGACAACGCGCCGGCGCGTCGGATCGGATAGCGCCCGGAAGATGCCGTCGATCGGTGGGGGGCTTGCGGTCTGCGGGATTGTTGCCACGGTCATGTCTTCCTCGCGCCACTGCGTCGGCAAGGTGGTTCGGAAAAATACTTAGGTAAATTCCTTAGTGTTGGCAAGCCCGAAATTCTGGAGATTTGGGCCAGGGCGCTGGCAAAGCGGGAAGGGCGGTTTTAGGCTGAAGCGGATTCGACCAGCCATCAGTCCGAGGGGGACCACAGTTTTGACGATCACGATGTACGGCATCACCAATTGTGACACGATCAAGAAAGCGCGCCTCTGGCTGGAGGGCCATGGCAGTGCCTATCGCTTTCATGACTACAGGGCCGAAGGGCTGGATGCGAAGCGGCTGGATGGCTGGGTCGGCAAGATCGGCTGGGAAATCCTGCTCAACAAGGCGAGCACGACGTTCCGCGAGCTGTCCGACAAGGACAAGCAGGCCCTCGACGAGAAGAAAGCCAAGGCCCTGATGTTGGCCAAGCCAACGATGATCAAGCGGCCGGTGCTGGAGGTCGGCGACCGCATCCTGGTTGGCTTCAAGCCGGATGCTTATGAGCAGGCGGTTGGGGGGAAGTAGGCGGGGTCCTCGCCGCGATCCTTCGCGCCCCCCTCTGTCCTGCCGGACATCTCCCCCACGAGGGGGGAGATCGGCTGTCATCTCGGCTTTCGCCAATCGCCAGCGTTGCATAAATGAGCGAGGCGCCGAAGATGCTAATCTCCCCCCAAGTGGGGGAGATGGCCGGCAGGCCAGAGGGGGGCGCTGTCCCGCCGGCCTCCAAAATTCTGGTCGGCTCAACCTCCGCGCAAATACCCCGCCAGCGCCACCGCATTGTTGTGCGCCTCGTCATGGGCGCCGTAGAGCAGCGTCACCTTGCCCTCGCGAAGCAGGTCATGCAATTGCGCCACGGCCTCGCCGTTCCCATCGAGTTCCACGCAATACCGCCTCCGAAACTCCGCCCAGCGCGCCGGCTCATGCCCGAACCATTTGCGCAGTTCGTCGCTGGGCGCGATGTCTTTCAGCCACAGCGTCAGCGCGGCGTGCTCCTTGCTGAGCCCGCGCGGCCATATGCGATCAACCAGAACCCGCTGACCGTCAGAAGACGAGGGCGGCTCATAGATGCGCTTAACCGCGATGTCGTGTCCCATCGCCAACCTCGCATGGGCCGAGCAGCACCGGTTTCCTGCCGGCTCTTCAGGCCCATTCGCCCTTGCGCATGACCGGCACGCGGCCGCCGTCCTTGCCGAGCCCGTCTATGTCGATCTGGCCCGAGCCGATCATCCAGTCGATATGGATGAAACTCTTGTTGCCGCCGCGCGCCGCGATCTCCTCCTGGGTGAGCGAGGCGCCGTCGACGAAGCACTTCGAATAGCACTGGCCGAGCGCGATATGGCAGGCGGCGTTCTCGTCGAACAGCGTGTTGAAGAACAAGAGACCGCTCGCCGAGATGGGCGACGAATGCGGCACCAGCGCAACTTCGCCGAGCCGGCGCGCGCCGTCATCGGTGTCGAGCACCTTCTTCAGCACGTCCTCGCCCTTCGAGGCTTTGGCCTCGACGATCCTGCCGTCCTCGAAGCGCACCGAGATCTCGTCGATCAGCGTGCCCTGGTAGGACAGCGGCTTAGTCGAGGAGACATGGCCCGAGACGCCCCTTGCATGCGGCGTGGTGAAGACCTCCTCGGTCGGAATGTTCGGGTTGCAGGTGACGCCGTTCTTGGCGGTCGAGGCGCCGCCCATCCATTCATGGCCGTCGGCCAGCCCGACGGTGAGATCAGTGCCCGGCCCGGTGAAATGCAGCGCATGGAAATTATGGCCGTTCAGCCATTCGGTCCGGCCCTTCAATGCCGCATTGTGCGCCGTCCAGTTGCCGATCGGGTCCTCCACATCCACCCGCGACGCCGCGAAGATGGCATCGGCGAGCTTCACCACCGCGACGTCGTCGGCGTCGCCGGGGAATACTTGTTTGGCCCAGGCGAGGTCGGGATAGGCGACGATGTTCCAGTTGATGTCGAAGCCGGTGATCTTCTCCAGCGCCGGCTGATAGGCCATCGAATTCGCCTTGTTGGCGCGCGCCACTTTCGAAGGATCCTGCCCCGACAACAGCGACGGATCCTCGCCGCGCACCGCAAGCCGAGCGGCGTTGTTGGAGAACGCTTTCGCCATCCCCTCATAGAGCCAGCCAGCGGCGCGATCGAAACCGGCATCGGCCCCGTAGCGGTAGCGCGCCAGCGTGATCTCGTCGTCGTTGAAGATCGGCGTCACCAGCCCGGCGCCGGCCCTGTAGGCATGCTCGACGATCCGTCTGGTCAAGGGCAGGGCCGCGATCGACGAGGTCAGCACCAGATCCTGCCCCGGCTGCAATTGCAGCCCGACCTTGATGGCGACCTCCGCCAGCCTGTCGAGTTTTACCGGGTCGATCGTTGCGGAAACGCCGCGCGAATGTGTGGTCATGATCCTGCCTGCCGTGATGTGGGGGTCTCATTCTTACATAGACCGGTGCCGCTGTCCTTTCCACCGTCATTGCGGTGGGCCACAGCGCCGCGCGTCCGTTCGAAGGCTCAAAGGACGCCGTGGCGTTTGGATTGTGCGACAGCCTCAGGCCGCGCGGTCTGCGCCGCATCGCTGCGCTGGCGCATCCAACTGGCCCAACATAAGTGGATTGTTTGACAGGCCGGCGCACTTATTGTGCGCCGCAATGAAAGCCGCTTCGCCATCCCCATTACGCCTTGCCTTCGCCGGCATGGTCGCGCTTGCCGTCGCCCAGGGCATCGGCCGCTTCGTCTATACGCCGATCCTGCCCGGCATGATGGAGGGATTGCATCTGACGCCGGCCGATGCCGGCTGGATCGCGTCGGCCAATTATCTCGGCTACCTCGTCGGCGCGCTTGCCGCCGCCGGCGGCTGGGCGCATGGGCGCGAGCGCCTGCTGATGTTCTCAGGCCTCGCCGCCAGCGCCGTCTTGGCCGCGCTGATGGGGTTGACCGAGAGCATGGCGGCCTTTCTCGTCATCCGCTTCCTCGCCGGCCTCGCCAGCGCCTTCGTCATGGTGTTCATGGCCTCGATCGTCTTCAGCCATCTTGCCGCCGCTGGCCGCAACGATTTGCAGGCGCTGCACTTCGGCGGCGTCGGGCTGGGCATCGCGGCTTCCTCAGCACTACTCGTTATTCTCGTCACCGAAAATGCCGACTGGTCGGCGGGCTGGCTTTGGTCCGGGGTGCTTTCGGCGGCGGGTCTCCTCCTCGTCGCGCTGCTCGCGGGTTCTGTGACGCCAGCCAATGGCATCGAAGGCCGCGAGCCGGCGCTGCCCAGGGAAAGATCGCTTGCGAAGATGATCGTCGCCTATGGCCTGTTCGGTTTCAGCTATGTGGTGACGGCGACCTTCCTGGTCGCCATTGTCCGCCAAGGCGGCGGCGGTCGCATCTTCGAGGCCACTGTCTGGATGGTGGCCGGCCTTGCCGGTTTCCCATCCATCTGGTTCTGGCAGAAGCTTGCCGGCAGAACCGGGCTCTATGCCGCTTACGCTGTGAGCTGTCTGGTCGAGGTTGTCGGCGTCACGGCGAGTGTCGTCGTCAAGGGCTTTACCGGGCCGCTGCTCGCCGGTGTCCTGCTCGGTGGCACCTTCATCGCCATCACGGCGCTCGGGTTGCAGGCGGCACGGCAGCTCGCGCCGCAGGCGCCGCGCCGCATCTTCGCGGTGATGACGGCCGCCTTCGGGTTTGGCCAGATCCTGGGTCCGATTGCCGCCGGGCTGCTTGCGCAAGCGTCGGGCAATTATCTCTCGGCGTCGATCATGGCCGCCATCGCCCTGCTCGTCTCCGGCGTCATTGCCTGGTCGGCTGCGCCAAAATCGCCATGATTGTGGTCTTGCTCGGTGCCGGGCATCGGGCACGGGCATTTTCTTTCCCACTAATGTGTGAGCTTATGCCCGCTGAACAGCAACGCCGCTGATTTGCGCATCGACCAAGGAATCCGCCACAGTGTTCGTATCGTTTTTTCCGCAGCCGAAGTTGTTTTTCACCTCGGCCGCCGTCTGGAGCCTTGCCGGGATTCTGTTCTGGTTCTTCGGTGGCGAGCAGTTGGGTGCTGTTCTCGGATTGCCGCCTGCTGCGGCCGGTGCGCCGCCCATCATCGGCATCGCCGTGCTCTGGTCGAAGCCGTTCCTGTGGTTCTACATTTATTTCGGGATTTGCGTGGCAATCTTCTATGCGTTCTGGGCCTGGTACTCGCCGCATCCCTGGCAGAACTGGTCGATCCTGATGACCGCCGTCATCCTGTTCTTCATCTATTTCAACGTGCAGGTCAGTGTCGCGGTCAATGCCTGGTATGGCCCGTTCTTCGACTACGTGCAGGGGCTGATGTCGGGAACGACAAAGTCGACCGACGGTGAGTTCTATCTTGGATTGGCCGATTTTTCATGGCTGGCGCTGGTCGGCATGAATGTGCAGGTGGTCAATGCCTTCATCGTCAGCCACTGGATCTTCCGCTGGCGCACCGCGATGAACAATTATTTCGTCGAGAACTGGAGCCGGCTGCGCCATATCGAGGGCGCCTCGCAGCGTATCCAGGAAGATACGATGCGCTTCTCGCAGATCATGGAAGATCTGGGGTCCAGCTTCGTCCAGTCGATCATGACACTGATTGCATTCCTGCCGGTCATGATCCAGTTGCAAGCCCATATCAGCGAATTGCCGATTGTCGGCGCCATCCCGCAGCCATTGGTTGTCGCCGCGCTGGCCTGGTGTCTGTTCGGAACGATTTCGGTCATGATAGCCGGCATGAAATTGCCGGGACTGCAGTTCCGCAACCAGCGTGTCGAAGCCGCTTATCGCAAGGAACTCGTCTACGGCGAGGATCATGCCGACAGGGCCCAGCCTGCGACCACCGCCGAGCTGTTCGCCAATGTCCGCCACAACTATTTCAGGCTCTATTTTCACTACATCTATTTCAACGTCGTCCGTTACACCTACCTGCAGGCCGACAACATTTTCTCGCTGCTGATCCTCGGGCCTTCGCTTGTCGCGCACAAGATCACCTTCGGCGCTCTGAACCAGATATCGAACGCCTTCGGCAAGGTGACAGGATCGCTACAGTTCCTACTATCCTCGTGGTCGACCATCGTGGAACTGCAGTCTGTGCATAAACGCCTGCGCGCCTTCGAGGCGACGCTGGAAGGGGAACCGCTGCCCGAAATCGACCAGCGTTATCTCCAGCGTCAGAGCGCCGAGGATCCGGCCTGATATCTCGGGAAAAGCGTGGGCGGCTCAGCCGCCCACCGCCACCTGCTTTTCGCCGGCGCGCTGGCGAGAGATATAGTCGCGGAAGCTGATGCACTCGACGTCGGGTTTGACGCAGACCTCGCTGGCAAAGCGCTCCAGCGCGTTCCAGTAGGCGCCGTCATTCATCAGCGTGAAGTGGAAGCCGAGCTCCAGCGGCAGGCGCTTACCCTGATATTGCTTATCGAAGGCGGTGCGGAAGGCCTGATAGGTCCGCTCGGCGAACTCGTCCGCCTTGCTCGGCCGCTCGAAGCCGCCGGAATGCCTGACATAGAGATTGTAGTCCATGGCGATCACCGGCCTTGACTTCGGGCCTTCCGGAATCTGCGGCAACGAAAAATGCGTGATGCCGTTACTGGTCGGCGCTCGCACCGGGCCTTTTGAGACGCCGCTCGCGTCGAACTGGAAGCCGGCCTTGGGCAGCGCCTCGTAAAGCGCCTTGTTCGTCGACAGATAGGGCGCGCGAAAGCCGATAATCGAATGCCGCGTAAAATCGCGCCAGTCCTTGGGTTCGGGCGCAATGCCGTTGATCGAATAGGCGTTTTCCAGAATGTGCTCGAACGAACCGAACTCGGCCAGCCAATCGGCCTTGCTCCAGTCCTTGCCGTCGAAATGGCCGCAGCCATGGCTGCCGATATCGTGGCCTTCCGCGGCAGCCAGCCGGATCTGTTCAAGCCGGTCGGCTACGTCCTGTTTCGAGGCGGCAAAGCCGATATTGGATTTGCCGGCGCCCTTGCCGGGCGCCGTATATTCCGTGCGTGTCTGCGGCGACAGCAGGAAGACGCAGGAGAGAAAATAGGTGAAATGCGCGCCGGTGCGCTCAGCCAGCGCCCGGCTGCGCTTCCACTGCGAAATGTCGCGGGCGCTGTCGAACGAGATGATGACGACCTGCTTTTGCTTTGCCGGCGCAGGTGCCGCGGGCGGATCGGCGAAAGCCGTGCCGGCTGCGGCAAGCGAGGCCAGAGAAAACGCGACAACGCGGGACAAACGAGGCATCGGCATCCGGTCTGGTACAGGAACGGTTAAGGTCGGCTATCGGCGAAATGTGGCACAGGTACGGTCGGCTTTGCCGTCGCACGTTGGGTCGCCCGCCTGGCGCTCAGCCGATTTTCCTGGGCAACCCCTTCCATGCCGGCGAAATTTCGCTAAAACGCGGGCTCATGAAGCGCCCCGGACGGGGCAGCATTGGTTTTGATTGATGTCCGACGACAGTTTTATCCGCGAAGTCAACGAAGAGATTCGTCGCGAACAGGCGCATGCGTTATGGGACCGTTTTGGTCCTGCCTTGATTGTACTGGCGGTGCTGGTGGTGGTCGGCACCGCCGCCGTCGTCGGTTATCGCTATTGGGACGAGACCCGCGCCAACCGCTCGGGCGACGCCTTCTCGCAGGCGCTGAAGCTTGCCAATGACGGCAAGAGCGACGAGGCGTTGACCGCGCTCGATTCCCTGGAAAAGGACGGCTACGGCGCCTATCCGCTGCTTGCCCGCATGCGCGCGGCGACCGTCAAGGCCGACAAGGGCGACGTCGACGCCGCCGTCAAGGATTTCGACGAGGTCGCCGCCGACACCGCCATTCCCGCCGGGATTCGCGACATGGCCCGCTTGCGGGCTGCGTTGCTGCTCGTCGATCATGGCACCTTCGCCGACGTGTCGAGCCGCGTCGAGGCGCTCACCGCCGACACCAATCCGCTGCGCCACGCCGCGCGGGAGGCGCTTGGCCTGGCCGCCTGGAAGGAAGGCAAGTCACAGGATGCTCTGAAATTGTTCGACCAGATCGCCGCGGATGACGGCGCCCCGCGCAACACGCGCGAGCGGGCGACCTTGATGTCCGAGCTGATCCGCGGGTCGGGCAGCGCGTCGTAGTGCAATGTCGCCCAAAAGTGCGAAGCGGTTTTGGGATCAACGACATGCACAATAGGCAGTAGAGTTGCATGAGCTTCAAAGTCGCCATCATCGGCCGTCCTAACGTCGGCAAATCGACTCTTTTCAATCGGCTGGTGGGAAGGAAGCTGGCGCTCGTCGACGACACGCCCGGCGTCACCCGCGACCGACGCGTCCACGCCGCCAAGCTTTACGATCTCGCTTTCGATGTTATCGACACCGCCGGCTTCGAGGACGCGGGTGCGGCGACGCTGCCCGGCCGCATGCGCGCCCAGACCGAGATCGCCATCCGCGAGGCCGATCTGATCTTTTTCACCATCGACGCCAAGTCTGGCCTGCTGCCCGACGACAGGACCTTTGCCGAGATCGTCCGCAAATCCGGCAAGCCCGTCGTGCTGGTCGCCAACAAGGCCGAGGCAAAGGGCGCCCAGGGCGGCATGCTGGAGGCATGGGAGCTTGGGCTTGGCGAACCGATCCCGGTCTCGGCCGAGCATGGCCAGGGCCTGCCCGACCTGCGCGACGCGGTGGTGGCGGCGCTCGGCGAGGAACGCGCCTTCGGCGAGGAAGAGGACGAAGATGAGGAGATCGCCGCCAGCGAGGTGCTGATCGGCGAGGACATCGCCGATCCCGACGCCGAACCGGCCTATGACGACACCAAGCCGATGCGCATTGCCGTCGTCGGCCGTCCGAACGCCGGCAAGTCGACCCTGATCAACGCGCTGATCGGCGAGGAGCGGCTGTTGACCGGTCCGGAGGCCGGCATCACCCGCGATTCCATCTCGGTCGACTGGGACTGGCGCGGCCGCCGGGTGAAGCTGTTCGACACCGCCGGCATGCGCCGCAAGGCCAGGATCCACGAAAAGCTGGAAGTGATGTCGGTGCAGGACGGCCTGCGCGCCATCCGCTTTGCCGAGATCGTCATCATCGTGCTCGACGCCACCATCCCCTTCGAGAAGCAGGATCTGCAGATCGCCGACCTGATCATCCGCGAGGGCCGTGCGCCGGTGATCGCCTTCAACAAATGGGACCTGATCGACCACCCCCAGGAACTCCTGGCAGAACTGCGCGAGAAGACCGAGCGGCTGCTGCCTCAGGCGCGCGGCATCCAGGCGGTGCCGGTGTCGGCCGAAACCGGGCGTGGCCTCGACAAATTGATGGATGCCGTCATCAGGACGCACAAGGTCTGGAACAGCCGCGTCTCGACCGGCAAGCTCAACCGCTGGCTGGAAGGCATATTGGCGCATCATCCGCCGCCCGCCGTCGCCGGTCGCCGGCTGAAGGTCAAATACGTCACCCAGGCCAAGACACGGCCGCCGGGCTTCGTCGTCCAATGCTCGCGTCCCGACGCGATGCCGCAATCCTATGTCCGCTATCTCTCGAACAGCCTGCGCGAGGCCTTCGACATGCCCGGCGTGCCTATCCGCATCGCTCTGCGCACCTCGGACAATCCGTTCGCCGGCAGGGCCAAGAAGCGCAGCTGAGGCAGCTACCTCTCGGCGATTTGCGGAAACGCCTCTAACTTCGTCATCACCTTGAATGCGAGGCTAGAGATGCTTCGATTCCTCAGAGTTGATGACGAAGCGGTGAGGGCATCGCCAAAAACCTAAGCCACCGCTTTCAGCCCCTCGTTCCCCCGCGCGCTTCCCGGCAGCGCCTGCTGCGCCGCGTGCAACAGGATATCGGCAAGGCGCGCCGCGACGGGATCCAGTTCGGCCTCTTTCTGGTGCAGGACCAGCGCCATTTTCGGCAGCGCTGGCAAACCAAGCACCTCCGGCGCCATCGCCCTGACATTGGCCGGCAGCCCGATATCGGTACGGATCGTCAGGCCAAGCCCGGCGGCGACGGCCGCCCAGATGCCGCCAAGGCTCGGGCTGGAAAAGGCCATCCGCCAGGACAGGCCGGCGCGGTCGAGCGTCTCCGTCGCCACCGTGCGCAGCAAGCAAGGCGCTTCCAGCGCCACCAGCGGCAGCGCATCGCCGTCGCGCAGGCCGGCCTCGATCGGCTTTGCCGGACCGATCCAGCGCATCTGCACGTCGGCGACATGCCTAACATAAGGCAGCGTCGTTCCATTGTGCCAGGCGAGCGCGATATCGAGATTGCCCGAAATGATGCGCTCGGCCAGTTCGTGGCTGCGCGCGATCCTGGCCTCGATCTTGACCTTGGGATGGGCGCGCGTGAAGCGTCCCAGCACCTCCGGCAGCACCGCCTCGCCGAAATCCTCCTGCAACCCGAGCCGCACCCAGCCTTCCAGCTCGACATCGTGGATGGCGGACGCGGCCTCGTCATTGAGTTCGAGCAGCCGCCGCGCGTAGCCGAGCATGGTTTCGCCGGCTTCGGTCAATGCCAGCCCGCGTCCCGCCTTGCGGAAGATCGGCGTCGCCGCCTGCTCCTCCAGTTTCTTCAATTGCGCGCTGACCGCCGAGGTCGAGCGGCCGAGCCGGTCCGCGGCCTTGGCAAAACTGCCCAGCTCCATGCCGGTGACGAAGCTCCTGAGAACGTCGAGGTCGAATGTCAACCGCCGCATATCAATAATCCTATTTTTCGGGATCTTATGTCAACAACTTCCCGATATTCAATACGAAGCTATGGCGGTAGAGACTGCCCGTCAAGGGTCCGGCGCGCCTGCCGGTCCATCCAGGGAAACGAGCCCAGGGGAGTCAAACTCATGTCGATTGTCATTGCGGATC
>NZ_NWQG01000004.1:0-6233 GCF_002529485.1 Mesorhizobium sanjuanii | reverse complement strand
GCATTGGCCTTCTTCTCGAAAATTCCGCTGATGAAATCCCAGCCGCCATTTTCGCGAACCTCCCAGGGTGTCTTCGTCGATGCCGAGAAAACCTCGCCTTCGGGAACGAGCTCCAGGAACTGACCCGCCGGTGTGTCGATCACGTCGATCAGGCCGTTCCTGAGCGCTGCGCCCTGCTGAATGGGTGGAATGACTTCCGGCCCGCCACGCACATTGATCTGAACCACGCCTTTGCCTTTTTCGTTCACCTTCTGAACGAACTTCAGGAAACTCTGTGCGTAGCCGTTCTGCGTTGGTGTGAAATGCACGGCGTTGAGGACAACCTCTTCGGCCGTGGCGATGCTCGCTGCACCCGACATGAGTGCAGCCAGAACAAGGGATTTCCAAATGCGCATTGCCGTACTCCCTCTGATAGATCACTTCGCTTAATCTTGGGCCCACGATCGGGCCGATCTGAAATTGCAATCGCTTGCGCCGCCGCGTGAACGGCAATTAGCTGGCATCATCTCCTACCGTCAGGAATCGTCCATGCGCGTAGAAGACCGGCGACCGGTCAGCGCGATCCAGCGCGACCCCCAAGACGATGCCGATGATGATCATGTGCGACGCCCGCACGATGAGTTCGGCCACCCGGCATTCGAACATTGCTCGCGCGCCGACAAGCAAGGGCGCGCCGGTTTCGCCGCGCACCCACGATCCGGACGAGAACCGCGCGACGCCCTTGGCTTGGGTCATGCCACCAAAAGCACGCGCGACATTCTCCTGGTCGCCGGCGGGAAGATTGACGGAAAACGGCAAGCCTTCGCGAATGGCCGAGGCAAAGGTGCTGCCGCGGTTCACGCAGGCCAGCAGCGAAGGCGGCTCGGCACTGAACGAGCAGACGGCCGTCGCCGTGATGCCGCAAAGGCCTATCTCGTCATGCTCCGACGCGAGGATGGCGACCGACCCCGCCACGGCTCGCATCGCTTGCTTGAAGGCGCGCGGATTGATGGCGTCGTGCCCATGCACCCACGTCGTCGGACTGGCGGCCGCCGGCATCAATTTACGCGAAGCCCGGCCTGGCGCATCAGCGGCAGCACGCGGTCGCAGAAGAAGGGCAATTCGTAGGTGTAGTTGACAAATGTGAGGGCTGCGCCGGAATATCCCTGGTCCATGATCTCGGTGAGATCGTCGACGATCTTTTCCGGCGTGCCGATGAGCGGGAACGTTCCCGCGCCGCCGGCGAACCTTTGCCGATACTCGGTGAAGGCCTTTGCGTCATGCGAGTTCGCGAATTCCTTCTTCTTGCGCATATGCTCGTCGACCGCGCCCTGGTCCGCGCATTCCAGCGCGTAGTGCCGGTAATAGTCCTCGGCTTCCTGCTGGGTCTCCCGGCAGACGACGTGGCAGACAGTGTAGACGCCGACTTCGCGTCCGACCTCGGCGGCGCGGTTGGTGATGTCGACCACATGCGCGCGGCCATCGGCAATTTCGGAAAAAGTCGAAAACAAATAGTCGCAGTGGCGCGCCGCATAGTTACGCCCCGGCGCGCCGAACGCGGCGTTCATGGTCACCGGGCGTGGCGCCTGCAGGCTTGGCGGACGGCTGACGACCCCCTTCAGGTCGTAGAATTCGCCGGCAAAATCGAACGGCTCCCTGGATTGGTAGGCCCGCTCGATGATGTTGATCCATTCTTCCGCCTGATCGTAGGTCCGGTCGCCGACCGTCTGCCCGAACATGGCGAACTCGTCCGGGTTCCAGCCGCAGACGATGTTCAAGCCGGCACGCCCGTTGGAGATGTGGTCGACCGTCGCCAGCGCTTTTGCGGCCTGCAGCGGATGAACCAGCGGCACATGCACCGTCATGAACAGACCGATATTCTGCGTGGCGACGGCAAGACCCGCCGCCCAGGTGAAGGTCTCGAACGACCATTCGCGCACATGCGTCAAACCGCCGAAGCCGCGCCAGCGCGCGATCGGCAGCAGGAACTCCAGGCCGGCGCGATCGGCGATGCCGGCGGAATTGAGGTTGTCTTCCCAGCGGGCGCGCCAGCGCTCGGGAACGGTGGTGATTGCCAGGCCGCCATCGGCGTTCATCGAGAAGACGCCGAGCTTGAACCTGTTCGGTCCTTTCAGCGGATGCTGCTTTCTGATCATGATCTTCCCTGCAGCGGGATGCTCTCACCCTCGTCGTTGGAGTGCTGCAACGGTGGGCTCAGCTTCATGAACCGCTCCTCGGCGTTCTGAATGAAGTGGGTCATGCGGTCGTAGGCCGCGACGGCGTCGCGCTTGACGAACGCCTCGTGGATTGCGCACATGCCGGCCACGATGACGGCCTGCGTCGGCTGGTGCGACAGCGTCTTTAACCGGACGACGAGGACGTGGTCGGCGAAGCGGGCAATCGTTTGTGAAAGGCGGTCGTTCTCGACGGCGCCGAGCCAACAGTTCCTGAATGCCGAATTGGCCTGGAAAAAGCGGTCCGCATCGCCGGCGGCGGCCGCTGCCTCAGCCTCCTGAAGCGCGGCTGTCAGCGTCTTGAGGCCAGCGGCGTCCAGTGTGCGCGCGGCGTGCGCTGCGGCCCGCGGTTCGAGCAGGCGGCGGACCTCGAAAATGTCAGCGACATCCGTGGCGGTAAGCGTAGGCAATGTGAAGCCGCGTGTCGTGCCGACGAGATAGCCTTCATGCACCAACTGCATCAACGCGTCGCGGACGGGCATTCTGGAGATGCCGAGTTGGGCGGCAATATCGACATCGACGAGCTTCCGGCCGGGCGCCAGTTCGCCGCGCTGTATCGTCAGACGGATCTGCTGATAGACCTGGGCACGCAGATTGCCCTCGCCAACCCGTTTGAATTCTATCGGTTTCGTCATCCACGCCTTCCCATGCGAAGATTTCGTATATGATTATGGCTGTGTTCTCGCACTCATCCGTTGAAAGGCAGCCGCATATCGACAGAATTTGCCCTGCCAGCCTATGCTCCAGGGCGAAGTGGAACACATGTTTGATCGTCTGGCAATGTATTTTAAGCCTATAATGTATACTGTTTGAACGCCACTGAGACCGAGTGAGCCTGCCGCTCAGCCGGCATCCCCGCGCAACGGCATGCAGCTTTCGCCGACGATCAGCGCCGGCTGAAAAATAATGTTGCGCACGGGCTCGGCCCCTCTCTCCTCGATGCGGTCCACGAGCAGGCGCAGCGCTTCGTTGGTCATGTCGGCAATGGGGTGCTCCGTTCTCGTCAGCCGCGGCTTCAAGCCGCCGGCGCCCGCGACCGTATCCGTGGAGGCGATCGAGACGTCCTGCGGACAACGCAGGCCAAGATCGGCGATGGCGCGCATCACGCCGATCGCCATGACGCCATTGGCGACATAGATCGCGGTCGGGCGATCGGGCGAACCCATCATGTCGCGGGCGACCGAATAGGCGGCTTCCTCGCGAAACTCGCCTGATCTGACATGGCCGGGCTGCGGTGCGAGTCCACGCGCCGCCATCGCGTCGATCATGCCGTCGAGCCTGCCCTTGCTGGTCGACAATTGCATCGGACCGGTGACAGAGCCGATGCGGCGATGCCCGAGATCGAGCAGATAGTCGACCGCCTGCCGGCCGGCCGCGTGGTTGTCTATGGTCACCGTATCGGCACTGTTGCCTTCGATCGAGCGGCCCAGAAGCACGGTCGCGATACCCTCGAACTCATGCTGCTGGTATTGGTTGGCCGCGCCCACCGGAACCAGAACCATGCCGTCGCAACCAAGGGTGCGAATCCGCGACAGGATGCGCCGCTCGGTGTCGGGCTTTTCATCACTGTTGAAGAGAACCAGCGAATAGCCCCATGCCGCGACCGCCGCCTCCGCCGACCAGACGATGCGTGCGTAGAACGGGTTCGACAGATCGGCCACCGCGAGCGCGATCAACTGGCTGCGGTTGCGGCGCAGATTGCGGGCGGCCTGCGACGGCTCATAGCGCAATTCGCGAATGGCGGTGACGACGCGGACCCTCAGTTCCGAGCTGACAAAGGCAGTGTCGTTCATGACCGCCGAGACCGTCGCGGTCGACACGCCAGCCTTTCTGGCAACGTCTTTGATAGTGGCCATGTCGCCCCGATAGCTAATCGTTTCGCTAAAGTCTGGTTCAGATTTATGGCTGTGTCCAGCGGATTCACGCTTGCATTGGATCGCATTTTGCGGGACGTTAGCGAAACGGTTTGCTGTCAATGAGGCTCTGACGGCAGATGGACGAAGGGAGGAAATCATGAAAAAAATTGGCTACATCATCGCGCTTGGAGCGCTCTCGCTGGCGACTTCAGGTGCTGCCGCGCAAGACAAGCCGCTGCTCGGCATCGTTTCGATCAGCGCCACCGAAGCCAACAATGTGCGCTACATCCAGGGCGCCACGAAGGCCGCAGACGAGCTTGGCTGGCAGACCAATGTCGTCGATGCCGCCGGCAGCGCCGATCAGGCCAATTCGGCGATCCAGAATTTCGCGCAGCTCAAGGCGCACGCGATCATCGACATGGTGTTCCCCTATTCGTCGATCGGCGCAGGCCTGGCTGCCGCGGGCGACGCTGGAATACCCGTCGTGACCTGGGGCGGCGGGCTTGGCTCGACGGTCGCCGCCACCAATGGCTCGGGTGGCCCGATGGCAATCCCGGTCGTCGATCTGATGGTCAAGAAAATGGAGGGCAAGGGTTCGATACTCGCCCTCACCTACCGGACCGGCGAAGTCTGCCGCAACCGTGAAGTCGTCATGGACGAGATTGTCGCCAAAAATCCCGGCATCACCGTCACCAAGAACGAAGTGCGCATTCCCGGCTATTTCGAGGACGGCGCCCAATACGCCAATGCCTGGCTGGCCTCGCATCCGGCTGGCAAGGAAAACCTGGCGATCTGGGGATGCTGGGACGACCCGGCGATCGGCGCCATCGGTTCGCTGCGCGCGCAAGGCCGCGACGACGTGCTGGTCTACGGCATCAACGGCAATGCCCAGGCGCTGGAGAACATCAAGAACGGCTTCATGACCGCCACGGCCTGGCAGGACAGCTTCACCGAGGGCTACAACATGGTCAAGATGCTGAAGGACATCAAGGACGCCGGCAGCGCTTGGCAAGCCAAGGCAGCCGAGGTTCCGGCCGTGCTGGTGACCAAGGAAACCGTCGACGCCTTTCTCAAGGACCATCCGGAAGCCATAAAGTAGGATTTGGTTTGCAGACGGCGTTCACAAGGGGTGCGCCGCAGCAGGCGGCGCCGATGACAACTCCGTTCCTGGTCGCACACGATATCGCCAAGGCCTTCGGCGGCGCGCAGGCGCTGAAAGGCGTATCGCTCGACATTGCGCCAGGTGAAATCCATGGACTTGTCGGCGCCAATGGCGCCGGCAAGTCGACCTTCATCCGCATCCTGGCCGGACTGAACCATCCCGATGCCGGCCGCATCGAAATCGACGGCCAGGGCCAGCAAATCGCCACGCCGCAGCGGGCGACCGAACTCGGCATGAGCTTCATCCATCAGGAGCTTGCCTTTGTGCCGGGCATGACCGTGCTGCAGAACATCATGCTGGGCGTGCCGAAGAAATCGCGCTTCGGGCTGACCGACTGGCGGGCGATCGCGCGCGACGTAGCACCCATCGCCAGGCGCGTCGGCATATCGGCGCCGCTCAACGCCAGCGTGAAGGGCCTCTCGACGGCCGAGATATGGCTGATCAACATCTGCCGTGCCCTGGTGCGCAAGGCGCGGCTGATCGTCATGGACGAGCCGACGGCATCGCTGGCCGCGAGCGAGGCGGAACGGCTCTTTGCGATCGTGCGAGATCTCTCCGCCTCAGGGGTGGCGGTGCTCTACATTTCGCACCGGCTGGACGAGATCCTCAACCTGTGCTCGCGCGTGTCGGTATTTCGCGACGGCCGCTCCGTGGCCGAGCTTGCCGGACAAGGGCTCAATCGATCAGCACTTGTCGAGGCGATTGTCGGCGGCGCCATCCGGGACCCGCAAAGGACAGAAACGACAAGGCCGCGCGGCGATGTCGTGATGGAAGCCAGCAAGATGACGCGGGTGCCGAAAGTCCGCGGCGTCAGCCTCAAGCTCCATGCCGGCGAAGTGCTGGGCATTGGCGGCCTTGTCGGCGCCGGGCGCACCGAACTCGCCCGGCTGCTTTTCGGGGCGGATCGGCCCGACAGCGGCGAGATGGCGCTGATGGGTCGGCCCTATGCGCCTACCTCTCCCGCGGTCGCCGTCAAGGCCGGACTTGGACTGGTCCCGGAGG